>NZ_JBHZAG010000008.1:5641-177855 GCF_042754125.1 Amycolatopsis sp. NPDC059235 | reverse complement strand
CTCCGGGCGCGGGCGGCGAGCAGGGCGATGACTTCCAGCACCCAGCGGCGCACCGTGGAGGCCGAGACTCCGTGGCCGCCGCCGATGTCGGCCAGGCGCGGGTCGTGGCGCAGCACCGCCAGCACCACCAGCGCCTGCCCGGCAGGCGTCGCCTTGCGCCAGCGTGACCGCAACCGCCGGCGCCGCCCGCGGATCAGCCCGGCGACCAGCTGCAGGGTCTGCCGGGACAGCGGAAGAGCGACCTGGTAGGAAAGAGGGCCGAAGCCCTCGGCGGGTGGTTGACTCACATCTCGATCCTGCCGAGGGCTTCACCCATGCCCACGCCGCCACGCCGGTCCCGCACCAAACCCGGCCACCACAGCCAAAACACACCCGCTCAACCACACCCACCAGCAACAACCACGATGAAACAACCCCATTGTGGACCGCAAGAAGGACATGATCATCTCCGGCGGCTACAACATTTTCTGCACCGAAGTGGAGTCCGTGCTCTACGAGCATCCCGCCGTTTCCGAGGCGTGCGTGGTGGGCGTGCCCGACGAGCAGTGGGGAGAAGCAGTCAAGGCGGTCGTTGTTCGCCGATCCGAGGTCACTGCCGAGGAACTGATCGAGTTCTGCGCAGAAAGGTTGGCACGCATCAAGAAACCCCGTTCGGTGGATTTCGCCGACGAACTCCCGGTGAACCGGAACGGCAAGATCGACCGGCGCGCGGTGCGGGACCGGTATTGGGCGGGCGAAGCCCGGAAAGTCCACTGAGGAGGCCCGGCATGTCCTTCACCCTTGCCCCGGCATACGACGACAACCCGCGGCTGGCGGACCTGGTCGGCCGATTGCGCGAATACCTGGCGGGCGAACTCGCCGATTACGAAGCCGCTCTCGGGCTGACCCCGGAGACCCCGCTGACCCGGGCCATGATCGAACCGGTGTGGAAACGCTGCCGGGAGCTGGGTTTCTACGGCGTCCACCTGCCCAGCGAGTACGGCGGCCTCGACCTGAGCTACACCGAATTGGCTGCGCTCAAGGAGGAGGTCGGCGCGTCCGGCCGGATCCTGTACCACTGTGTGCTCGGCGACCTGGGCGGCCCGCTGCGCGCCGGCGCAATCTTCACGACGGCCACCGAAGACCAGCGCGAGCGGTACCTGTTGCCGGTGGTTCGCGGCGAGCGCGCGTGCTGCTTCTCGCTCACCGAAACCAATGCCGGGTCGGATGTGCGGGCCATGCACACCACGGCGACCCCGGACGGCGACGGCTGGCGGATCACCGGTCACAAGGTGTTCTCCTCGGCGGGCCCGATCGCGGACTTCTCCGTGCTGGTCGCCCGGATGGCGGGGGAGGAGGAGAGCTATTCGGCGTTCCTGGTCGATCTGGACTCGCCGGGCTGCACGGTCGCCGACGGCGAGGTTCCGATGTCCGGCCAGCACATCGAGTCCGACATCATCCTCGACGACTGCTATGTCGGCCCGCGGCAGCTGCTCGGCCGGGTCGGCGACGGGCTGCGCATCGGGCTCGGCCGGGTCACCACCAACCGGCTGCTGCACTGTCCGACGGTGCTCGGCCACGCCCGCCGCGCATTGGAGCTCACCATCGAATTCGCGCGCACCCGTCAGGTGTTCGGCGGCCCGCTGGCGGCGCTGCAGTCCATCCAGCACAAGATCGCCGACATGGCCACCTCGTACTACGCGGCCCGCGCCATGACGTACGACGCACTGTCCGAATTGGACTCCGGCAGCAAACCGAGCACGGAGGCGTTCATGTGCAAGCTGTTCGTCGCGGAGAACGCCTTCCGCATCGCCGACGAGGCGGTGCAGATCCACGGCAAGGCCGGGCTTGTCCGCGGGGCCGAGGTCGAGTGGCTGTTCCGTCGCTTGCGGATGTTCCGGGTGCTCACCGGGTCGTCGGAAATCCAGAAGAACGGAATCGCCAAAGCTCTGCTCCTGCCGTCCGGGACCCAGCGATGAAGCCCGCCGGCGCCCGGCCGCGATCGGCCGCGCTCACGGACGGCGTTGCCAGGAGCAGCTGGCTGCGCCGCTGGTCGGTGGTGGCGATGCTGCTGCTGTTCATGTTGATCAACTACGGCGACAAGGCCGTCCTCGGACTGGCCGCGCGCCCGATCATGCACGAGTTCGGGCTGAGCCCGTCTCAGTACGGCCTGCTGTCCAGCGCGTTCTTCTTCCTGTTCAGCGTGTGCGCGCTGGCCGTCGGCTTCGCGTCGAGCCGGATCTCGACGCGGTGGATCCTGCTCGCGCTCGCGCTGGTCTGGGCGGTGACGCAGGTGTCCGTGGTCGCCGCGAGCGGCGTCGGATTGCTCCTGATCAGCCGGATCGTGCTCGGCGCCGCCGAAGGGCCCGCGCAGCCGATGGCCTTGCACGCCGCCTACAGTTGGTTTCCCAACGCCAGGCGCAACATCCCGAGCGCGCTGATCGTCGGCGGCGGCGCGCTGGGCGGGGCGATCGCGACCCCGCTGCTCACCGTGGTGATCGTGCACTTCGGCTGGCGGGCCGCGTTCCTGGCCATGTTCCTGGTGGGCTGTGTCTGGTGCCTGCTGTGGCTGGTGATCGGCCGCGACGGCCCGGTCGACCTCGCCCCGGCCGGTGCGGCGCCGGTCCCGGCCAGCCGCGTTCCGTACCGGCGGATCCTGCTGTCGGGAACGTGGCTCGGCGGGTTCATGGGCGCGTTCGGCGCGTACTGGACGTCCACGCTGATGGTGGCCTGGCTGCCGTCCTACCTCGAAATGGCGCTCGGCTACAGCGCTGGCGAGGCCGCCGCGATCACGACGATTCCGTGGGTGGCCGGGCTGATCCTGACCTTCGCGCACGGCGCGATCACCCAGTGGCTGCTGCATCTCGGCGTGCCCAGCCGGATCGCCCGCGGCATCCTCGGCGGCTGCGTGCTGATCTTGGCGGGCTTGGCGATGGTGCTGCTGCCGACGGTCACGCAACCCGCGCTGCGGATCGTCCTGATCGCCGTGGCGTTCAGCTTCCACGGCGTCACTTTCGCCAACGGGCAGACAGTCAACAGCGAAATCAGCCCGCCCGCGCAGCGCGGGGCGGTGTTGTCGGTCAGCGTCGCGCTGGTCACCGTCGCCGGGCTGGTCGCGCCGTATCTCACCGGTCGGTTGGTCGAGGCTGCCGACGGACCGGCGGCCGGTTTCGCCACTGCCTTCGCCATTCCCGGTGTCCTGATGATCGCGGGCGGGCTGGCCGCGCTGTTCTTCGTCCGCCCGGAACGCGACGCCCGGCGCATCGCCGCACTCGCCGTAGCCAAGGAGAAACCGTGACCACTCCGTACACACTGGACAATGCTTATTGGAGCCGCGGTTACGTCGACCCGGCCTTCGTCCGCCTGGGCATGACGCGCGCCAGGGAAACCGGTCCGACCCGGCGCGTGTGGCGCGGCCCTGGACCCCGCTGGGACCTGCCCGAGGACTCCCACGACCTCGACGACCTGCTTGTCGGCGCACCGGAGGTCACCCTGGCCGAGTTCCTGGCCAGCGCGGAAACCGACGCGATCCTGGTGGCGCACCGGGGAAAGATCGTGTACGAGCGGTACTTCCACGGCATGCGGCCGCACGACGTCCACCTGTCCGCGTCGGTCGCGAAGTCGTGGACCGGGCTGCTCGCCGCGATGCTCCTGGACGAAGGCGTGCTCGATGCGGATCAGCCGCTGGCCCACTACGCACCGGAACTGGCGGGCACCGCGTTCGGCGACGCGACGATCCAGCACCTGCTGCACATGGGCACGGTGATGGACTACGGCGGACGGCCGTTCTGCAAACCCCTTGAGGCACAACGGTATTTCGCCGCCGTCGGCATCGTGCCCCGGCCCGCTGGCTACACCGGCCCGGCCAGTGTCAAAGAGCACCTCGCCACCGCGAGGGCCGTCGCACCGCCGGGAACCGAATTCCGCTACGACAACGGAAATACCGAGGCCGTCGCGGAAGCCCTTCGCTGCGTCACCGGCGTCAGCCTCGCCGATCTGTGGAGCGAACGGGTCTGGTCCCGGCTCGGCGCGGACGAGGACGGGGCTTACTGCCTGGATCCGACTGGCACGGAGATCGCCTGCGGCCGCTACAGCGCAACCCTTCGCGACCTTGCCCGGACCGGGGAGATGCTCCGTCGCGGCGGGGCGGTCGGCGGTCGGCAGATCGTGCCGGAACGCGTCGTCGCCGACCTGGCCAACGTGCCGCCGGGGCCTGCCCAGTGCGCTTTGCCGACCGGTGCCGCGCGGCCGATCGGCTACCACAATTTCTGGTGGGTCCCCGACGACGGCCACGGCACGTTCGGCGCGCGGGGCATCCACGGCCAGCGCCTGCAAGTCAGCCCGGGGCGGGACCTGGTGATCGCGCACTACGGATCGCACCTGATGTCGCCGTCGGTCCCGGTGCCGCCGCTGGAGGCGGTGTTCGCCCAGATCAGCGACCACCTGGCCGGGTAACGCGGCTCTGCTAGCGTTGCCGTTGTGGTGCAGAAGATCCAGGTGTCCGAAGCGCGGTCGAGGCTGCTCGCGACGGCCACCCGGATCTTCTACGCCGAAGGCCTCCACTCGGTCGGGATCGACCGGATCGTCGCGGAGGCCAAGGTCACCCGGGCCACGCTGTACCGGCATTTCCCGGGCAAAGAAGACCTCGTCGTCGCGTATCTCCAGGGCGTCTCCGAGATGGAGCGCGACGGAATCGGCAAAATCCTCTCCGGCAACCCGCTCGCGGCCGACGCCCTGCGCGCCATCGCCGCGTTCATCGCGGAGAGCATCCAGTCCGCGCACTTCCGCGGCTGCGCCTTCCTGAACGCGGCGGCGGAGTACCCGGACCCCGAACACCCCGTGCACCAAGCTGTCCTCGCGCACCGGGACTGGTTCCTGCGCACGATCACGGACCTCCTCGCACAGATCGGCGACACTCCGCCGGAGCCCGCGGGACGGCATTTCGTGCTGCTGCGCGACGGCGCGATGGCGTCCGGCTGCCTGACTGACGCGGCCGCGGTCGGCGAGACGTTCCTTGAGGGCGTCGACGGCATCCTGCGGTTCCGCCTCGGCTCGACGGCGAAGTAAGACTGGCGACGTAAGACTTCGGAAAGACCCTTCAGCCTTGACGCTGCCAGGGTGTCCCGACAGGCTCTCAGAGAGACAGAACGTTCGTTCTACCTGTGCCCGGGAAGGATCCCCGTGACCATCGTTGACACACCTGCCACCGCAACCGCGGCCCCGTTGCGTCGGCTGTATTTCGTCCGGTTCGCGTTCGCCGTCGTCTGGGCGGCGCTGCTGTTTCTCACCTCGAAGTCGCACGTCGGCCCGATCGGGGTCGTGCTCGTCGTCGGGTATCCGCTGTTCGACGTCGCCGCCGCGATCGTGGACGCGCGCTCGTCCCGTGCGGCCGGGCTGTACGTGAACATCGCGATCAGCCTGCTGGCCGGAATCGGCATCGCGGTCGCCAGCGCGTCCGGAGTCCCGGCGGTGCTGCGGGTTTGGGGTGCGTGGGCCGTCGCGGCCGGGTTGGTCCAGCTGATCGTGGCGGTCGGCAGGCGCGGGATGGGCGGCCAATGGCCGATGATCCTGAGCGGCGGCATCTCCGTGCTGGCCGGGGCGAACTTCATCCTAAGCGCGGGCGCGCCGAACCCGTCGCTGACAGCCGTGGCCGGATACGCGGTCCTGGGCGGGATTTTCTTCCTCGTCTCGGCGATCCGGCTCGGCCGCGGCGTGGACGCCGAGCTCAGGCGAGCGTGAGGAAGAGCTTCTCGAGCTGTTCCTCGGTCATCGCGGCCTCGTTGCCTTCTCCGTCCGTGGAGACGCATTCGCGCAGCCCGCTGGCGATGATCTTGAACCCGGCCCGGTCGAGCGCGCGGGAGACCGCGGCGAGCTGGGTGACCACGTCCTTGCAATCGCGGCCCTCGTCGATCATCGAGATGACGCCGGCGAGCTGGCCTTGCGCGCGGCGGAGCCGGTTGCGCACCTGGGTGACGGTGTCCTGGTCGCCGATCATCGGGTCCTCTTCCTGACTGGTCGGTGAAGTTCGGAGTGGTTCAGGAGCGGCGCTTGCGCCACGGCCACGAGCGCGGCGGCCGCGGTTCGGCGGGATGGCCGGGGCACCACTGCGCCGCGGGGACGGCGGCTTTGACCTGGGCGACATGCTGGCCGCATCCGGCCCAGGTGGTTTTGCCGCACGTGCGGCACGAAACGGGACGGCACATGGTCATCCTTCCGGGATCGTCGGCGCGCCGGCGCGCGGCCGGCGGAGTTCGGCGAACGCCGGGACGGCGGCGGTCGTGCGCAGGGCGTCGAGCAGGGCGCGTCCCTCGGCCGGGGTGGGCAGTTCGGTGAGCACGGGACCGAAGAAGGCCCGGCCGCCGATCTCGGTGATCGGGCTGCCGCCGGTTTCGCCGAGCGCGTCCTGGCTCGCCTGATGCGCGCTGCGCACGGCCGGGTCCGCGGCGGCGGAATTCGCTTGGTCCGCAAGGTCTTCCGGCAGTTCGGCCTCGCGCAAGGCTGTGCGAAGCAGAGCGTGGTCGACCGGCTGCCGCTGCTCGTGAATGCGACGGGCGAGCGCGAGATGGAACCGGGCGCCAGCCGCCGGGTCCTCGATCGCGGCGAGGACCCGGCCGGCGCGCAGCGAGTCCTCGATCCGCTGGCGGTGCGACTCCGGCACGGTCTGGCCTTCGTTGAGGACGGAGAGGCTCATCGGCCGCACCGAGAACTCTGTTTCCGCGTCGGCGAGCCAGCGGCAGGCGAGCCAGCCGTACGGGCAGACCGGGTCCGCGTAGAGCACCACGCCGGTCATGCCAGTTCCCGGTCGAGTGCGTCGAGCGCGGACTCAAGTCGCTCAGCGGCCTCCGCGGCGACCTCGGCGACGCCTGTCGCGACTTCGGCCATCATCGCGGGATTGATCGCCTCGACGATCGTGCCTCCGGCCTCGTTTTCGCGGACGACTACGTTGCAGGGCAACAGCAATCCGATCTCGCGGGTCGCGGTGAGCGCACGGTGGGCGAGCGGGGGATTGCACGCGCCCAGGATGGTGTAGCGCTCCATCCGCTCGTCCAGTTTTTCGCGCATGGTCGCCCGCACGTCGATCTCGGTCAGCACGCCGAAACCGGCGCCGGCGAGTGCGGTTCGCGTCTTGGCCATCACGTCGTCGAAACCCGCGCCGTCGTAGGTGCGGGACAAACTCAGCTGCACGGCTGCTCCTTCCCGTTGCGCTCGAAGATACCCCCGGGGGCATTGCACATGCCCCCGGGGGTATCTCTCCACTGCGGATCGGGGCCTGCTTGAGCAGGCTGAACGGCCTAGGCGTGCCGACGAATCTCGGCTTCGGTTACGCCGGCGCCGGGGGAAATCCCGGATGGTGTGCTTTTTCGTAGGCCTCCAGATCGGCGAGCGTGCGGCCGAGCAGGATCCGGTCGACCAGCATGCCGGCGCCCTTGGCGCCGAAGCGGATCGCGCGCAGCGGAACCGCGCCGCCGATCTGCGTCCACAGGTCGACGTCGACCTGCTTCCAGTCGGACGACGGCAAATCCGGCAGCAGCGGTGTCCCCGCGGTCAGGTACGAGGTCGGCCAGGAGTAGTTGCCCGCGGTCACGACCAGGGACGGGTTCGAGGTGCCCGGGCCGAGCCGCAGCGACATCCCTGTCGTCACGCCGGGCGTGGCGGGGTGCTGCCGCCAGTAGAACCGCAGGTAGCGGTACTCGCCGGGCCCCGGGTTCTGGCTGACAGTGAAGTCCCAGTCGCGCAGGTTGTCCCAGAACTGCCGATACCAGCCGACGGGTGCGGACTCCGCCGCGGCGGGCAGCTCCAAGCACTTCCCGCCCCCGTATCCGGCGCCGTCCCGGAGCGTGAGGCCGTTGTTGAAGGCCGCGGGCAGCGGCTGCCCGTCGAACAGGACCGCCACCGGATTCCCGAGCACGACGTCGCGGTGCGAACAGCCTGCCGTTCGCCCCTCGAAAACCAGCTCGCTCAGCCGCAGGTTGCCGCTGGGCCACACGCCGCCGGTGCTCGCGAGCCGGAACCTCGAGGCGCGGACCCGGTCGAAAGCGTGCCTGTGCACGACCGGCGGCGCGGCCGCGGGGTTCGGCCGGATGTCGGCCAGGAGCATCGGGCCGTCGCGCCACCCGCCGGAGCCGATGTCGAACCACTGCAGGAGGACGTCGCGCATCCAGCTCTCGGGGTGGTCCGGGTCTTCGACCACCGTGACGCCCGTGACCTCCAGCAGGGTGCGGTAGGTGTCGATCTCGATCACCATCCGGTCGATGGTGCGGTCCCCGATCGCGTTGAGGTCGTCGGTGCGCAGCCACGGCCGGCCGGGCGGCGCGTAACGGCCGTCGTACCAGTCGTTGCTCTGCCACAGGATCGAGTCGATCGGCGGGTGCTCCGGGTCGTGGTTCCACGGCGGTTGAACGGAACCGGTGACCGCGTGGCCGTACACGACGTGCGGCGCGAGCAAGGCCCTGGTGTCCGCGAGCAGGTTGGCCGACGGCACTTGCGGCTGGACGTCGGTGCCCCAGCCGCCGCGCCGGGCTGTCGGCGTCCGGTCGGCGCGCCGCAGCCCGGCCCGCGCGTCTTCCTCCGCCGGAGCCAGCAGCGTCCGCCACTTGGGCCGCAGCTGCGCGTCGAAGCGCACGACGGTGCCCATCCAGGTCGCGGCGAGCAGATCGCCGCCGGGCAGCCAGGCCGGGACCGGCAGCGCCCGCAGGTCGGTCTCGGCCAGCACCTCGCCCGCGGCGCTGAGCACGACCAGGCTGCCCAGTTCGCTGCCGACGGCGATCCGTTGCCCGTCCGGCGAAATCCGGGGCCGGCGCAGGAAGTCGTCGCCGGTGTAGGTCCACCGCAGAGTGCCCGCGGCGTCGTACGCGGCGAGTTGCTGCGCGCGGGCCAGCACCAGGAACGAGCCGTCGCCGGACACCGAAACCTCGTTCGCCGACGTGGGGATCGCGCTGACAATCTGGCCGTCCCGGAGCACCAGGACCCGGCCGCCTTCGCCGTTCGTCACGGCCACGACCGTGCGCCGGTCGGTGCTGACGGCGCCGCCGGTGAACGTGCCCAGCACCGGTGCCGGCACCGTCCACAAGAGACTCCCGTCCTTGGCGGCCAGTGCGGTGACGGCGTTGTCGGCCAGCGTGACGAGCGTGTCGTCGTCCACCGCGAGCAGCCGCTTCGGAGCGCGCCTGGTTCGCCACTCCACCTCGGTGACGTGCTGGCTCTGCCACCACTGCTGTGCCCACCGTTCGGAGCCGTCCGTGCGGTTCCACACGGCCAGGCCGAGATCGCCGGAGGTCGCGACCCAGGCGCCGTTCGGGGCCGCGGCGAAGTTGGCCAGCCCGGCGTCGTACTGCCACTCGGCGAACGCCCGGTCGGTCGCCTTCTTCGGCAGGCCGAACAGCGCGAACCGGCGCTGCGGGACGCCGTCGGGGCCGAGCGAGTAGAGGTGGTAGCCCTCGGCGGTGTCCAGGTCGTAGCCCATCACGTCGAATCCGCCGCTGTGCGCCGACGGCGTGAAGGCGAAAAAGTGCCCGAGTTTCCGCCGCCACGACGTCGCCCCGGTCGCCAGATCGAGGCCGTAGACGTTGTGGTCCCAGTTGAAACAGGTGAGCGCGGCGCTCGAACCGTCCGCGGCGACCGCGAGATCGCGTACGTGCGGCCCGAACAGGTCCGGCGCGGGCGGCACCGGGCTGGTGAACCCGGGCGGCGCCACGGCGTACATCCGTCCGGGGACGGTGCGCAGGTCGGCGGTGAACACGCCGTCCGCGTCGCCCACCGCCTCGCCGGTCAGCAGGTCCACGATCCGGTACCCCGGCGGAAGTTCGACGCGCAGTTTCGCCAGCAGCGGCACCCGGTGCGCGGGCACCGTGCTGACCCGCCACATCACGCTCGGCTCCCAATCGAACAGGGTGTTGTTGACCGCCCACAGGTAGCGGACATCGCCGTCGGTCCACTCGCTGAGCAGCACCTCCGGGTTGTCGCACTCGGCGACCGGGCGGACGCCGCTCAGCGCCGCGCGCACCCCTTGGGCGGCCTGCAAGTAGTAGTCGCGATGCCGCAGGTAGGTCGCTTCGGAATTGGTGACGCTGAGCCCGAGGTCGTGTCCCTGCCGGGCGATCCGGTCGAAGGCGAAGCCGAACGGGTAGGCGCTCAGCGGCGCGTCGCGCGGCGAGAGTTTCTCGATCACGGCGGGGTGGCAGGCGTCGTCGAAATACACCTGCACAGTGCTGTCGTAGAGGGCGTGCAACAGCTCGTCCTCCGGCATGACCTGCTGGCGGACCAGCAGCACCGCGTCGTACCGGCGCAGCACCTCGGCGCTGGCTTCTTCGGCGAACACGAACGACGCGGGCCGGTGCGCCATCAGACAGGCGTTGTAGGCCTCGAGCAGCGAGTCGAAATACCTGCTGCCGATGGTTCCGTGGTAGTAGCTGTAGAAGTCGGCATCGCTGGGGGTGCCGCCCGCGTCGAGGCGCAGCATCCGGGTGGACACCACGATCGCCACCCGGTTGGCGTTCCGCGCCGCGGCGGTGAGCGGCCCGAACCGGCTCAGCAGCGCGAAACCCGCGCGCAGCACGGAAACCTTGCCCGCCCCGCCCGAACGCGGATCGGCGGGATCGGGCCCGTCGCCGCCGGAACGGGGCTCTTGCGGCTCGCCCCACTTGTGCAGGTCCAGGAATCCGTCGATGCCCGCGCCGTCCGCCCCGCGCATCGCCAGTTGCAGCAGCAGCGGAAGGATCATCCCGCCGGTGCCGTCGTCGTTGGCGATCCCCTCGGGGTGTCCCCACACCGGCTTGCCCGGGCGGCGGTAGTAGTCGACCTGGAACGCCGTCGTCATCGGCGGCCCGAGTTGCTCCCACTGCAGGTGCAGCTCCACCTCGTCGACGTTCGCGAACAGCCGCGGCGGCGAGGTCTGCGGCGCGCGGGCAGGCGAGGACATGGCCGTGACGCGGGTCTTGTCGACGCCGGCCAGCGTCTGCCGGAACTGCGCGGCGAGATCCGGCTTGACCGCGAAGACGCGGTCCGACACGGTTTCCAGCACCCCGCCGCCCTGCCAGTTCCCGGTTTCCCGGATCGACTTCAGCGCCGCGGCGTAAGCGGCCGCCTCGGACGGCAGCGCCGCCTGAGCGCCCTGCTTGATCACCCACCAGTTCGCCGCCCACGTCCAGCCGCGGAACCCGCGGTAGTCCTTCAGCCAGGTCGAGAGCAGGGTGATCGCTTGGTTCGCCTCGCCCGGGTCGCGGTTGTCCCCGCTGCCGTGTTCTTTCAGCAGCGGGACCCACGCGTCCATGTTGAGCAGGATCGGCTGCTCCTCCAGCCCGTGCGCGCCATAGCCGGCGATGGCGCGGTGCCGGAAGTCCTCGAAGGTCAGCTTGTCCGCGGCGAAGGACGCCGGATCCTGAGCGGTCGACGTGCCGAAGTCCCCCCGGGCGGAGGCGGTCGGCCGGACAGTGTCCGGGGTGGGCGTGAATCCGCCCAGCCGGTCGGCGAAGCGGGTGAAGCCGATCCGGCGCATCCGCTCCACATGCGCGGCGGCGATGTCCGGGCTGTGGCCGAGATTCGGCAAGTAGGGCGCGCCGCGCACCGGATCGTAGGGAAAGCCGTCCTCGTAGTCGCCGTGCCGGATCAGCGCGTACGCGGGCCGCTGTGCCGGGCCGATCTCCAGGTACTGCGGCGCGACGGCGAACCCGGGGACGGTCGCGTCGAGGACGTAACGCCCGGGCTGCCACTGCGTGCTGTCGAAGGTGGCCTGGCCTTGGACTCCCTTGGCGGACGTGCTCATCGCCAGCGGCACGTCCTGCGCGGTCACGAGCACGCCGTCCTTGCGGACCTCCAGGCGGACGCGCGCCGGCGGGGCCGGCGCGGCGCCGGGGACGATCGTGACGCGGACCGGTTCGCCTTGGCCGTAGGAGAACCGGTTGAGCGGGGTGAGGATCGCGAGCGTGCCGGCGTTCGCCGGGCGGATCTCGACCAGCCCGTCGACCGCGTACTCGCTGTAGCGCCCAGCGACATCGGGGGAGACCCGCAGCTGGTAGTAGCCCCGCGCGTCGGCAGGCACTTGGATGCGCAATTCGCCGCCGGTGCCCGGGGTCGTGGGCAGTTCGGCGAATTCCGGCACGCCGACCGGACGCAGCCAGCACCGCAGCCGTGGCGCGGGCCGCGCGGCTCCTCCGGTGACCGCGACCGTGAGGCCGAGTTGCGCGCCCGGTTGCCACGGCCCGGTCGGGAAGGTCAGCGCCACCTTCGAAACGTCCGCGGGGATGAGCGTCGCTTCGCCGCCGCCGCGCGGGCAGGTCTCGAACAGCGTCATCGGATCGAGGCGCTTGAACAGAAAGGTGTCGTCGTTGAGTACCCGCAGCGATTCCATGCCGAATGGGCTGGCGGGCGCGGGAATCTTGGAGACGGCCCCCGTGCGCGGGCGGACGGTGATCTTCGGGGGGTTCCCGGTCTGACCGGCCGCGAAGACGAAAACGGTGCCGTCGCCGGCCATGTCGAACGCGGTGTGCCGCTCCCCGTCGGGAGTGATGGTGCGGTCCTGCCACACCGGGTTCCCGTTCAGGTCGAAGGCCGCCAGGATGCCGCCGGGCCAGGCCACGCACGCCAGGTTGGCCTTTTCGGAGATCCGCAGCGCTACGGCGTCGGCATCGTTCCTTTCGGGGTCCACCAGCGCCGGGGCGAGCCCGGGCAGCGGGATCCGCGCGATCTGTCCCCCGGCGTTGAACCGGATCAGCGCCGGTGCGTGCTGGTCGACGGTGTAGAAGTCGCCGCTGACGTTGCCGGGCTCGACGGTGCACGGGGTCCGGAGGCTCTCGCCGGCTTTGAATAGTTCGAGCCCGGCGAGGAGCGCGAAGTCCGGGTCTTGCACGTCCGCCCGCCGCAGCAGATACGACTGTGCGGTGGCGATGGTGCCCTGCGCGTTGACCGCGACGGCCGTCGTCCCCGCGCCGACCGGCCCGGAGCCGAGCAGTGTCCCGTCCTGCTTCAGCCGCAGTACGTGTCCGGTCCCGGGCATGTGCGAAGCCAGGTAGACGTGTCCGTCGAGCCCGACGGCCAGTTGCGCGTTCGGCAGGTCGAAATGCGGCGAATAGTGCGAAACAATCGTCGTTCGCGTCGTGCTGTCCACGGCGAACTCCCCCTTCGTCCCTAGGAAAAGTGTGCCAGGTCACATTCGGTCGCTCTAGGGCGAAAGGGGGGACCTTCGCGCGAAAGCCGGATCCCCGGTGCTGGGCGGGATCTTCTGCCGGATCTCGACCACCCCGGCCGGGCCGCACTGCCGCCGACCTGGGGACTAAAGACTCCGGCAGCGCGGACGTCCTCCCGCAGTGACCGCGGGTCGCTCCGGAATAGCGTCGGCCGAGGGCCGTCCGCCCGGCCGAGCGCGAGGAGAAACCCAGTGCGAATCCTGACCCTCAACCCCGGTTCGTCCAGCTTGAAAGCGGCGGTCGTGCACGACGGCGCCGCGGTCAGCTGGGCTGCTTGGCAGAGCGGGAGGTCCCGCGCGGTCGCCGACGCCGTCGAGCGCTGGCCGCGGCCGGACGCGGTGGCCGTGCGGTTCGTCCACGGCGGCGCGCGAAAAGCGCCGGCGCTGGTGACCGACCGGGTGGTCGCGAACCTCGACCGGCTCGTTCCGCTGGCTCCGATCCACCAGCCGTTCTCGCTGGAGGTCACCAAACAGGTCCGGGAACTGCTGCCCGGCGTGCCGGTGGTGGCTTGCTTCGACACCGCGTTCCACGCCGACTTGCCCGACGCCGCCGCGCACTATCCGTTGCCGCGCGAGTGGACGCAGCAGAATCGGTTGCGCCGCTACGGTTTCCACGGTCTTTCGGTGCGGTACGCGGTGCGCCGGACCGCGGAACTGCTGGAGCGGCCGGTCGACCAGCTGCGGCTGGTCTGCGCACACGTCGGTGCCGGGGTGTCGGTGACCGCCGTGCGCGGCGGGCGAAGTGTGGACACGTCGATGGGGTTCACTCCGCTCGAAGGACCCGCGATGGCGACCCGGTCCGGATCGGTCGATCCGGGTTTGCTGCTGCACGTGATGAAGACCGTGCCGATGGGACCCGACGAACTGGCCGACGCGCTGTGCCTGCGGTCCGGGCTCGCCGGGATGAGCGGGACCAGCGGCGATCTCGGCGAGGTGCGGGCGGCTGCCGCGGACGGGAACGCCGACGCCGCGCTGGCGGTCGAGGTCTACGTCCACCGGCTCCGCCGGGAAATCGGGGCGGCGGCGGTCAGTCTCGACCGGCTGGACGCGCTCGTGTTCACCGGCGGAGTCGCGGAATACCAGCCGGAAACAGTGGCCGACGTCGCCCGCGGTCTGGAGACGCTGGGAGTGCGGATCGGGACGCTCGAACAGTCCGATGTGGACCGGACGATCAGCGCGCCCGGCTCGGCCGTGCCGGTGCTGGTGGTCCGGGCAAGGGAGGACCTGGAACTCGCCTGCGGCGCGGAGGCCGTGCTCGCGGATCTGGGAAATGAGGTGCACCGTGCACGTACTGCTGACCGAAGCGAAGTTCGGTGATTGCGACGCGTTCCGCCGGCCGTTGCGGGACAACGGGTGCCGGGTCAGCCGGTGCCATTCACGGGAGGGATTCTGCCTCGCGCTCGCGCCGGGGACCTCGTGCCCGCTCGACGACCGCGCCGATCCGCCGGTGCTCGCCGTGGACGTCCGCGGCACCGGGGACGAGATTACGGCGCGCGAGTTCGGGATCGTGTGCGCGCTGCGGGCGCTCGTGCCGGTAGCGCTCGTCCCGCCGGAACCGGGGCTGCCGGTGACCGTGCCCGCCGGGCTGGCGGACCGGGTCACGGTCACCGACGCCGAGAGCCTGCTGGCGACCTGCCAGGCGGCGTCCTCGAGGATGGGCGGAGCGCCCCGATGACCGACGTCGCCTTCTCCTGGGACCGTTCCGCACGGGCGGTTTTGGCGGACGCGCTGGCGAGGCTGGACGTCCGCCGGTTCGTCGTCGAAACGCGGCCCGGCGAACTGGCGATCGCGCGCGTCGGCCGCCTCCGGCACGACCCCGGCGGACGGCACGTGCTCACCGGATGCGGCACCGCGCTGTCGACCGCCTGGATTGTGCTGCGAGGACTGGGAATCCGCCCGGTGCTGTCGTTCCCGCACGATCCCGGCCGCCCGGACGTGCTCGCGGCGGTGACCCCGGGCGCGGACGACCCGGCGACCACGAACGACTGGGACCGGTACCTCGCGCTGCGCGCGGTCGCCGGACCGCCTCGGGGACGGGCGGTGCCGGTCGCGGATCCGGTCGTGCTCGCCGAGCTGGCGGCGGAGAACCCGTGGCCGCGCACTCAGGCCGCCCGGAATCCGGGCGGCCGTGGCCTCTCGGTGGTCGCGGACGGCGCGGGCTGCGTGGACCGTGTTCTGGTTGGCGCGGCTGTGCATTCCGTGCGGGTCGCGGCAGCGGTTCGCGGGCTGACGACTGAGGTGCGGCCCGGCGGGCAGGGGAGCGTGCCGCAAGCGGTGGTGCTGGTGTTCGAGGGCTGATGGGCACGCGTTGCCGGCTGCTGGCGGGAAACGGGTTTCGGCTGCCGAGGCCAGGTCGGCAATTCTCTTCCGGCAGCCGGTTCCGGGAGATCGCGGCCGCGGCGAGTCCACTTCGGATTTCCCGGGCCGCCGGATCCGGTGACGTTGGTCCCCGCGCCCGGTGGCTTGCGGCCGGAGCGCGACGGGGGCCGTCCGGGGTTGGCTGGTTCCGGTACGACACGACAGGAGTGAGCGCCATGGAGAAGACCGCCACCGCGCCACGCTGCCGCTCCGGCGAGTGGACGCTCGCCGAGGCGGAGGTGCTGGGCCGGTCAGTCCTGCGGGCTCCGTCGGCGCGCGACCCTCAGCCGTGGCGAGTCGAGCTGACCGACGGCGCGGTGCTGCTGTGCGAACGCGTCGACGTGGCGCTGCCGCAGCACGATCCCCATCGGCGCGACCTGGCGATGTCCTGCGGGACCGCGTTGGCGAATCTCGAACTGGCGGTCCGCGTGCTCGGCAGACGCGCCGAGGTGACCGTATTGCCGGATCCGGCGCACCCGGAGGTCGTCGCGCGGGTCGAGGCGGCGGAGCCGCTGCCGCCGACGGACCAGGAGCTGCAACGCTACGGCGCGATCATGGTGCGGCGAAGCCATCGCGGGGCGTTCACCGGACTTCCGGTCACCTCGCAGCAGACCGCGCGGGTTGTCGCGGCCGCCGTGACGACCGGGGTGGAGCCGGTGCGGCTGGAGGGAATGGAGCGGCTGGCGAAGTTCTTCGAGCACGCCGCGCGGGCGCTCCAGGACGACGAGGCTTACCAGGGCGAACTGGCGCTCTGGACGATCCGGGACGAGGCCCCGTACCGCCACGGCGCGGGACTGCGATCCTCCGCCGAGCTGCCGTGGGCCGGGCTCGTGCGGCGGGCGACGGTTCTGCCGGACCTGCTCGTGCTGCGGGAACGGCTCGAGGCGGAAACGGTGCTGCTGTTCACGACCGCCTGCGACGCGCGGATCGACCACATCCACGCCGGTTACGCGTTGGAGCGCTGCTGGCTCGAAGGGGTCACCCTCGGTCTCGCCGGCGCGGTGCTGACCCAGCCGTTGCGGGTGCCCGAGGTGCGTTCGGCGCTGTGCGAGGACTACCGGCTCGCCGGATTTCCGCAAGCGCTGCTGCGGCTCGGGCGTTCGACCCGGGTCGCGCCGTCAAGCCTGCGTCGCGGCGTCGCCGAGGGGCTCGGCGCGAAGTGGCGATGAGAACGCGACCGATCGCCAGCGCGCGGTTTCGTGTCGCCGGAAGTCTTTGGCGCACAAGGAAAGGACGGACCCGATGCGCGCACGTGATCTGATGTCCGCACCGGTGCGGACGGTTCATCCTGAGACCTCCGCCAAGGAAGCGGCGGAGATCCTGTCCGAGAACGGCTTCACCGCGCTTCCGGTGGTGGACGACGACCGGCTGGTCGGCATCGTCACCGAAGCCGACCTGATCCGGGGCCGGATCCCGGCGGACGCGCGGTCGCAGTGCCGGGAACGGCCGGGCGTCGCCGCCCCGACGGTGGGCGCGGTGATGACGTCTCCGGCCACCGCGATGTCGTCCGGCACCGACGTCGCCGACCTCTGCCAGGCGCTGGCGGACTCGCGGATCCGGGCGATGCCGATCGTCGACGGCAGCCGCGTGATCGGCATCGTGACGCGCGGCGACGTCGTGCGGGTGCTCGCCAGGGAGGACAGCGCGATCGCCGCCGACGTCCGCCACCGGCTGGAGATTTACGGCGGCACCGGCCGCTGGAAGGTCGAGGTGCGCGACGGGCTCGCGCGGATCGTCGACCGCTTCGACGACGAAACCGATCGCCACGTCGCGACGCTGCTGGCACTGGCGGTGCCCGGCGTGGCCGGAGCGGACGTCGTGTCCGCGGAGGAGGCAGGGCGATGACTGACTGGACCCGCACGGTGCTCGTCGGGGTCGACGGGTCGGAAGGGGCCGCCGACGCGGTCCGCTGGGCCGCGCGGCTCGCCTCGGGCCGCGACCTCGACCTGGAGCTGGTGCATTGCCTCCAGTTGGCCGGGCTGCTCCGCGGCGGGGAGCTTGCCCGGAGCGCCGAGCTTTTCGAGGGCATCCGGCGGGACGGCGAGCGCATCGCGGCCGAGGCGCGTGAGCTCGCGTTTTCGGTGGACGCCTCCCTGGACGTGTGCAGCGAGGCGGTGACCGATTCGGCGCCGGCCCTGCTGATCGCGCGTTCTTACGCGGCCCGGATGGTCGTGCTCGGCCGCACCGGGATCGGCGGGTTCGCCGGCATGCTGGTGGGCGCCACGACCGCGGCGGTCGTGGGCCACGCCGGGTGCCCGGTGGCGGTGGTCCGCGGGAGGCACGGCGACGGACTGGTTCCCCAGGACGGCCCCGTGGTGGTCGGCGTCGACGGCAGTGCGAGCAGCGACGCGGTGATCGAGGCGGCGTTCGAGGAGGCCAGTTTCCGGCAGGCGCCGCTGCTCGCGGTGCACGCCTGGATCGACGTGGTCTACGACTCGGCCGAGAGCTCGGCGCGGCTGATGCCGCAGTGGGAAAGCCTGCAGCCCGCCGAAGAACGGCTCCTGGCGCAGCGGCTCGCGGGCTGGCAGGAGAAGTACCCGGACGTCGAGGTGCGGCGGAAGCTGGTCCGCGACCGGCCGCGGCACGTGCTGCTCGACGAGTCCAGCCGGGCGCAATTGCTGGTCGTCGGCAGCCGCGGGCGCGGCGGGTTCGCCGGGATGCTGATGGGTTCGACCAGCCAGGCGATGGTCCACCACGCCTCGTGCCCGGTGCTCGTGGTGCGGGAGTCGAGGCGGTGACCGCGACCGAGGCTCCGGTCACGACGCTCACCGACGAGGAACTCGCGCAGGTCGACGCCCAGTGGCGGGCCGCGAACTACCTCGCCGCGGGCCAGATCTACCTGATGGGCAACCCGCTGCTGCGCGAACCGCTGACCGCCGGGCAGGTGAAACCCCGGCTGCTCGGGCACTGGGGCACCTCGCCCGGGCTGAACTTCGGCTACGCGCATCTGAACCGCGCGATCCTGGCGCACGACCTCGACGCGATGTTCGTGACCGGGCCGGGGCACGGCGGCCCCGCGCTGCTGGCGAGCACCTGGCTGGAGGGCAGCTATTCCGAGGCGTGGCCGGAGGTTTCGCGCGACGACGAGGGGATGGACCGGCTGTTCCGGCAGTTCTCGTTCCCCGGCGGGGTGCCGAGCCACGTGTCCCCGCACGTGCCCGGGTCGATCCACGAGGGCGGCGAACTGGGCTACTCGCTCGCGCACGCGTTCGGCGCCGCGTTCGACAACCCGGGCCTGCTCGTCGCGTGCGTCGTCGGCGACGGCGAGGCGGAGACCGGTCCGCTGGCCGCGAGCTGGCAGGCGAGCCGGTTCCTGGACCCGCGCCGAGACGGGGCGGTGCTGCCGATCCTGCACCTGAACGGCTACAAGATCGCGAATCCGACGGTGCTGTCCCGGATCCCGCCGTCCGAATTGGACTCGCTGCTGCGCGGCGCGGGCTGGGCGCCGGTGTTCGTGGAGGGCGACGAGCCCGCGGTGCTGCACCAGGAGATGGCCGCGGCGCTGGACGCGGCAGTCGCCGACTTGGCGTCGCTCCGTGCGGGAGGCCCGTGGCCGATGATCGTGCTCCGGACGCCCAAAGGCTGGACCGGACCGGCCACAGTGGACGGTCAGCAGGTCGAGGGAACCTGGCGGGCGCACCAGGTTCCGCTGCCCCGGGTGCGCGAGGACCCGGCTCACCTGCGGCAGCTGGAAGACTGGCTGCGGTCCTACCGGCCGGAGGAGCTGTTCGACTCCGCGGGCCGCCCGACGGAGCCGGTCACCGCCCTGATCCCGCGCGGTTCGCGAAGAATGGGCGCGAACCCGCACGCGAACGGCGGCGTGCTGCTGCGTCCGCTCTCGCTGCCGCCGGTCGCCGAGCACGCAGTGCACGTCTCAGCGGCGGGGGAGAGCGCTTCGGAACCGACCCGGGCGTTAGGCCGCTATCTCCGGGAAGTGTTCCGCCGCAACACCGAACGCGCGAACTTCCGGCTGTTCGGGCCGGACGAAACCGCGTCGAACCGGCTCGACGCCGTGTACGACGCGACCGCGAAAACCTGGCAGCTGCCGATCGGCCCGCCGGACGACCGCCTCGCGCCGGACGGCCGCGTCATGGAGGTGCTTTCGGAACACCTGTGCCAGGGCTGGCTCGAGGGCTATCTGCTGAGCGGCAGGCACGGGCTGTTCTCCTGCTACGAGGCGTTCGCGCACATCGTGGATTCGATGGCGAACCAGCACATCAAGTGGCTGCGCGTGCACCGCGAAATCCCGTGGCGGCGGCCGGTGGCGTCGCTGAACTACCTGCTGACCTCGCACGTCTGGCGGCAGGACCACAACGGTTTTTCCCACCAGGATCCGGGTTTCGTGGACCACGTGGCGAACAAGGCCCCCGAGGTCGTGCGAGTGTACTTCCCGCCGGACACCAACACGCTGCTGGAAGTGGCCGCGCACTGCCTGCGCAGCCGGGACCTGGTCAACGTGGTCGTCGCGGGCAAGAACGAGACGCCGGACTGGCTCGACGCGGAGGAAGCCGCCCTGCACTGCGCGCGGGGCCTGGGCATCTGGGAATGGGCCGGCACGCACGCGGACCGCGAGCCGGACGTCGTGCTCGCGTGCGCGGGCGACGCGCCGACCCTGGAAATCCTTGCCGCGGCGGCGATCCTGCGCGAGGAAATGCCCGAACTGGCGGTCCGCGTGGTGAACGTGGTGGACCTGATGCGGCTGCAGCCGGAGGCGGAGCATCCGCACGGACTGAGCGACTGGGAGTTCGACGCGCTGTTCACCGCGGACCGTCCGGTGATCTTCGCCTATCACGGGTACCCGTGGCTGATCCACCGGCTGGCCTACCGCCGGACGAACCACGCCGGGCTGCATGTCCGCGGCTACACCGAACACGGCACCACGACCACGCCGTTCGACATGCTGGTGCGGAATCGGATGGACCGGTTCCAGCTGGTGATCGACGTGCTGGACCGGGTGCCGGGGCTGCTCGCCGCGACCGGCCCGCTGCGGCAGCGGATGACCCGCGCGCAAGACCGGCACCGGCGCTGGATCACCGAGCACGGCGAGGATCTGCCCGAGGTGCGGGAGTGGCGGTGGTGGGGCCGGTAGCCGCCGTTTCCGCGGCCGCACGGCCTCGGTCCGGCGGATCCGGTCCCGGACCGCCGGGTTCCCGAGGGCCGTTGGTCCCTCGAATTCGGGACAGGTTCCGCTACTTCACGAGCCCTCGGGGAGAGACGCTCGGTTCAGTGCCCCCTCACCCGGAGACTTCCCATGAACGTTTTCCTGCCGCTCGTCGTCGACCAAGCGCTCGCGGCCGCCGTGCGCGCTCCGTCCCCGCACAACACCCAGCCGTGGCGGTTCGTCGTCGACGGCCCCCGGATCGAGGTGTGGCTGGACCGGGACCGCGTCCTGCCGGTCGCCGACCCGGCCGCGCGCGAGGCACGGCTGTCCTGCGGCGCGGCGGTGGGCAATCTGGTGCTCGCCTTGCGGGTCAACGGCGTGCGCAGCCGCGTGCGGATCGTCCCGGACGCGGCGGACCGCGATCTGCTGGCGGTGGTTTCGATCGAGGGGAACACTCGTCCGTCCACTGTGGACCGACGGCTCGCCGAGGCGGTCTACCGGCGGCACACGAACCGGCGGCCCATGTCCGATCGTCCGGTGCCGAACTCCGCGCGGGCGATCCTGCGTTCGGCCGCGCTGGGAGAGGGCGGACAGCTGGAATTCCTGGACGGTTCGGGCCGCTACGCCGAGGTGTCCGCGCTCGTCCGCCGAGCGGAAACCGAACAGGCCACGGACGCGGACTTCCAGGCGGAGACCGCGAAGTGGACCGGTCGCGCGGCGGATAGCCCGGACGGCGTGCCGACCGCCGCGTTCGGGCCTCCCGCCGACGTTCCCGGGGTGGTGTCGCTCCGCGCGTCGCACGAGAACCGGTCGATCCCGCCGCGGCCGTTCGAGCAGGATCCGGTGCTGGCCGCGGTGCTGACCCGGGACCAGGGCGCGGCGGCGGACGTTCGCGGCGGGATGATCATGGAACGCGTCCTGTTGGCCGCGACAGCCGAGGGGCTGGCGACTTCGTTCCTGTCGCAGCCGTTCGAGGCGCGGTCGACGCGGGCGCGGCTCCTGGCGTCCTTCCGCGATTTGGGGCACGTGCACACGCTGTTGCGCATCGGGTACGGGCTGCCGACGCGGATGACCGCGCGGCGTCCGGCCGCCGAAGTGACGACGGTGCGCAGTTCGCCGGAAGTCCCCGCGTTGTGAGGAGTCCAGCGCGCGGAGCAGGGCCGAATTCCTCTTTGGACGGCGCGCTCGCGGGGCGATCCTGGTGGAGGGGCCGCACGGAAGGCACGAGAGATGGAAGCGTCGGCTGACCGCTTCAGGCGGTGGTGGCACCTGCTCGTTCCAGGCCCCGGTTCGGTGGCGCGGGCGTCGGATCGGTTCGAAGCCGGTCTGCTCGCCGCGGCGGTGCTCGTCGGGCTCGCCGCGATCCCGTTCGCGGCGGCCGCGGGTTCGGAGCTTTACGGGACGCAGGCACCGGTCGCGGCCCGTCAGACGGCGCAGCGAAGCCCGGTCACCGCGGTGCTGCTGGCCGACGGTCCGGCCACCACGGTGAGCGGACGCAGCGGGGTCTTCGCCGACTCGGCGCCGACCGCGGCGTCCTGGCCGGCGCCGGACGGATCGCACCGGGTCGGCGAGGTGGCGGCCGACGAGGGTGCGCGACGCGGCGACCCGGTCTCGATCTGGGTGGACCGGACCGGAAACCCGGTCGCGCCGCCGTTGACCGCGTCCGCCGTGCTGGTCGACGCGGTGTGCGCGGCACTGGGGCTGTGGGTGTCGGTGTGCTTGCTGCTGGCTTTGGTGTGCGCGGTAACGGTGTTCGCGCTGAACCGGCACCGGCTGGCCGAATGGCAGCGCGAATGGGATGCGGAGCAGGAGAAGCACACCCATCCCTGAGAGGATGTTGCTGAATCTGGCTGGTCAGTCGTCGGTGTCTTCTGCAAGGCGGCGGGCGGCTTCGGTTTCGATGGGGCCGCGGGGTTCGATGTGTTCGTCGGCGAGGCGGGCTGCCATGAGCCGGATCATCGCGAACTGGATCCTCGCCTCCGCGTGGGCGGTTTTGCGTTCGTTGTCGCGGGTCAAGCGTCTGCACCTCGTCAGCCAGCCGAAAGTTCGTTCCACCACCCACCGGCGGGGCAGCTCGGCAGCAACGGCTCGACCACCGCTCACTACCACCGACACACCGAACCGAACACCAGGTTTCACCACACCCTCTGGGCGTCCGGTTCAGCGACCGACAGCCCAGGCCAGCACCAACCCGACCGAGTTCGTGGCGACGTGCACGAGCGCCGGAGCGAGCAGGCCGCGCCCGAGGTAGCGCCACCAGCAGAGGAATACGCCCACTGCCGCCGCGGCGACCATCGCCAGCAGCGACACGACCGCGAGCGGCAGGCTGCCGACGGCCTGGCGCACCGCCTCGTTTTGCGTGAGGGCGAGCGACGGCAGCAAATGCCACAGCCCGAACAGCGCGGACGCGCCGAGCACCGGCCGCCAGCGCCAGCGTTCGCCTCCGCCGAGCAAAGCCGGGAGCACGCCGCGGAAGGCGACCTCCTCGACCAGGACGGTGCCGAACGGGATCCGTACCAGTGCCAGCCAGAGGAGCTGGCCGAATCCGTGCGAGCCGACCCGGCCGTCGTGGAACAACACGCGCAGCGGCGGGATCGCCGCGGCGAGACCGAAACCGAGCGCCACGACAGCGAACCCGCCCAGCCCGAACCGCAGAGCTCGCCGCGCGTGCCGGCGGCTGAGCCCGATCTCCGTCCATCCGACGCCAGTGCCGCGCGCGAGAAGCAGGAGCACGGCCGCGGTGACCGCGCCGCAGACCGGGTAGGCCCAGCCGGGCAGCACGCGATTGGCCAACACGTTCGCGGTCGCGAGGATCAGCACGGCGAGCGCCACCGCTATGGCGGTGCCTTGCGGCTGTTTCGGGGCAATGGCGGGGAAGGACATCGTGATTCAGTCTGCCTCGACACGGCGGCAACGGCTCGACCGCGTCCGTCGCCACGTTCCGGCGGCTACGCTGCGCCTCGTGCAGGAGACGCGTCTCGACCTCGCTCGGATCCGGGCGGCTCGCCGGATGATCGCCCCGGTTTTCCTCGACACTCCGCTGTATCGCTGCGAGGCGCTGGAACCCGGCCTCGGCTGCGCGGTGAGCATCAAACTCGAAACGGCGAACCCAGTCCGCAGCTTCAAGGCGCGCGGCACCGAGGTGATCGCCAGTTCGCTCGCCGACGCCCGCTCGCCGGCCGTCGTGTGCGCCAGCGCGGGCAACCTCGGCCAAGCTCTCGCCTGGTCCGGTCGCGGCCGGGGGATCGACGTCACCGTCGTCGCCTCTCGCTTCGCGCCCGCGGTCAAGCTCGATCGCATCCGCGCGCTGGAGGCCAGGTTAGAGCTGGTGGACGGCGACATCGAGGAGGCTCGCGAGCGAGCTGTCGCGATCGCGCGGCACGACGGCATCCGGCTGGTCGAGGACAGCCTGGACCTCGAGACCTGCGAGGGCGCGGGGACGATCGGCCTGGAACTGGTGGCGACGGAGCCCGCATTCGACGCCGTCCTGATCGCGCTGGGCGGAGGTGCGATGGCCACCGGGATCGGTCAGGTGCTCAAGGCTTGTGCGCCCGGGGTCGAGGTGATCTGCGTCCAGCCGCTGGGCGCGCCGGCGATGACTCGCTCCTGGCGCGAACGGCGCGTCGTCACGACCGACTCGACCGACACCATCGCCGACGGCGTCGCCGGACGCCGACCCATCCCGGCAGTCCTGGACGACCTGCTCGTGGTCGCGGACGACGCCGTGCTGGTCCAGGAGGCGTCGATCATCGCCGGGATGCGGCTGCTTCTCGACCGCGCTGGCCTGGTCGTCGAGCCGTCCGCCGCGCTCGGCATCGCGGCGATTCTCGAAGATCGCGAGCGCTTCGCCGGACGGCACGTGGCCACCGTCGTCTGCGGCAGCAACGTCGATCCGGCCGCCTATCAGCGTTGGGTCGGTGCGGCTCCCCAGCAGCGGCCCTGACGACCGCCCGGTTTGCCCCGGGCCGATCTTTGCGGCATCTTTACGCCTGGTGTGCCGGGAAGTCTGGTCGGCCTGCCCGTGCCCAGCCGGGCGGCGGGCGGTCCGGTCGACCCGAGGAGTCCGATGGCACTGGTGCCGGTGTTAGGCGTGAGGAAAGAATTGGTGCGTTCCGGCGGAGCCGCCCGGCCCGCCGTAGCCTGGGGGCATGCGCGCGGCGGAGCTGGCCGAGGAGTTCCCGGTCGTGGACCTCGATTCGGACGCGCTGGCGGCCGCGCGCCTGCTGGCCGAGCACCGGTTGCCCGGGCTGGTGGTGACGGAAGCGTCCGGATGCCCGCATTCGGTGCTGCCCGCCTCCGACGTCGTGCAGTTCCTGGTTCCGCCGTACGTGCGCGACGATCCGTCGCTGGCCGGGGTGCTCAGCGAGTCGATGGCGGACCGCGTCGCGGACAAACTCGCCGGGCGGACGGTGCGCGAGCTGCTGCCCGCCGAACCGCGCGAGCTGCCGAGGGTGGACGCCGACGACACGCTCGTGGAGGTCGCCGCGACGATGGCCCGGCTGCGGTGCCCGCTCGTGGCGGTCATGCGGGACCGGACGTTGCTCGGCGTGGTGTCCGCGTCGCGGCTGCTGGAGCACGCGCTGACGCCTCGCTGATCCAGGCCGCGCCGATCCGGGCGGTCCGCCGGTGAGCACGGTGATCGCGGTCGTCGTGTTCGTGGTGGCCTACGTTTTCATCGCGACCGAGAAGATCCCGAAGATGACCGCCGCGCTGGCCGGGGCGGGAGTGGTGCTCGCGACCGGGGTGAGCGGATCGGCCGACGCGTTCTTCTCCGAGGACACCGGCGTCGACTGGAACGTGCTGTTCCTGCTGCTCGGCATGATGATCATCGTCGGGATCCTGCGCCGGACCGGGGTGTTCGAGTTCGTCGCGATCTGGGCGGCTAAACGCGCCAAGGGGTCGCCGCTGCGGATCATGCTGCTGCTGGTGCTGATCACCGCGGTCGCCTCGGCGTTCCTGGACAACGTGACCACGGTGCTGCTGATCGCCCCGGTGACGCTGCTGGTGTGCGACCGGCTCGACATCAGCCCGGTCCCGTTCCTGATCGCCGAGGTCCTCGCCTCCAACATCGGCGGCACCGCGACCCTGATCGGCGACCCGCCGAACATCATCATCGGCAGCCGCGCGGGCTTGGCGTTCAACGACTTCCTGCTCAACCTGACGCCGATCGTCGCGATCGAACTCGTCGTGCTGGGGCTGGTGCTGCCGTGGCTGTTCCGCGGTTCGTTCACCGTCGACCCGCGCCGGGTCGACGACATCATGGCGCTCAACGAACGCGAAGCGATCCGGCAGCCCAAGCTGCTGGTGAAGTCCGGCGCCGTGCTGCTGCTGGTGTTCGCCGGATTCGTGCTGCATTCGGTGGTGCACCTGGACCCGTCGGTGGTCGCGCTGCTCGGCGCGGGCCTGCTCGTGCTGCTCTCGGGCACGCCGCCGAAGCAGTACCTGGACGGCGTCGAATGGGAAACCCTGCTGTTTTTCGCCGGGCTGTTCATCATGATCGGAGCGCTGGTCAAAACCGGCGTGATCGACTGGCTCGCGAAACTCGCCGCAGGCGCCACCGGCGGGAACGCGCTGCTGGCGGTCTTCCTGATCCTCGGGGTGTCCGCGCTGCTGTCCGGCGTGATCGACAACATCCCGTACGTGGCAACGATGAGCCCGCTCGTGCTCGCGCTCACCCACGACATCCCGGACCCCGCGCACTCCGAAGCGCTGTGGTGGTCACTGGCGCTCGGCGCCGACTTCGGCGGCAACATGACGGCGGTCGGGGCGAGCGCGAACGTGGTGGTGCTGGGTCTCGCCGCGCGGGCGGGCTCGCCGATCTCGTTCTGGGAATTCACCAAAAAGGGCGCGGTCGTCACGCTGATCACGGTGCTCGTCGCCGCGCCGTACCTGTGGCTGCGCTACTTCGTCTTCTGATCCGCTGTCCGGACGGCCGGGGAAGTACGTGAGGGGAACCCTAGGGGAATCTGAGTACGTGAGGGTTCCCCTCACGTACGTTCGCCTTGCCTGTCAGCGGGGGCGATGCAGCTCAGGTTCCCGGCATCGGGATTCAGCGGCCCTCGCGGACTTCTGCGGGAACGGAGCCGCACGCCACTGTTGAAAAACCGGCACCGGGACATCCTTGCCGCCCAGTCAGGTGTGAGCGATCCCGCAACCATGTCCGTGCACAATTGTTGCATACTGCATCAATGTCGTCGGGTGAGAGTGCGGGGAAACGCGGGCTGGTCGTGCCGGTGCGCCGGCCGGTGGGCCGGTGGGTGCGGGAGAGCCGGACCGGGCTGGTCGGGCTGGCGGTGCTGATCGGCGCGGGCGCGGGGCTGGGCGCGGTGGTGTTCCGCTGGCTGATCACGGCGTTCACGCACGTGTTCTCCGGGCACGCGGACTATTCGGACGCCGGGCGGGCGGCGCATTCGTGGTTCCCGGCGCTCGGGCCGTGGTTCCTGCTGCTCGCTCCGGCGCTGGCGGGCCTGATTTACGGGCCGCTCGTGCACCGGTTCGCCCCGGAGGCGCGCGGGCACGGGGTGCCGGAGGTGATGTACGCCGTCGCCGAGCGGGGCGGGCGGATTCCGGTGCAGGTGAGCGTGGTGAAGGCGCTGGCGTCGGCGTTGACGATCGGGTCCGGCGGTTCGGTAGGCCGGGAGGGGCCGATCGTGCAGATCGGCTCCGCTTTGGGGTCGGCGCTGGGCCGGGCGGCGCGGCTGCCGGAATCGCGGCTGCGGGTGCTGGTGGCGTGCGGCGCGGCGGGCGGGATCGCGGCGACGTTCAACGCGCCGCTGGCCGGTCCGTTCTTCGCGATGGAACTGATCCTGCGGGATTTCGCCGCGGAATCGTTCGGGGCGGTGGTGCTCGCGAGCGTGACGGCGAGCGTCGTCGGACGCGCGGTGCTGGGGAACGCGCCATTCCTGGACCTGCCGCCGTTCACGCTGCGGAACCCGGTGGAGTACCTGCTGTTCGTGGCGCTGGGCCTGGTCGTCGGCGCGTGCGGGGTGCTGTTCACCCGGGTGCTGTACTGGATCGAGGACCTGTGCGACCGCCTGTGGCGCGGTCCGGAATGGCTGCGCCCGGCCGTCGGCGGGGTCTTCCTCGGCGGATTGCTGCTCGCGCTGCCGCAGATGTACGGGGTGGGTTATCCCGTGCTGCAGAACGCGGTCGAAGGCAAGTACGTCTTCGGGTTCCTGCTGGTGCTCATGGCCGGGAAGATCGTCGCGACCAGCCTGACGATCGGCATCGGCGGGTCCGGCGGGGTGTTCGCGCCGTCGCTGTTCATCGGCGCGATGGCCGGGACCGCGTTCGGGATCGCGGTGCACGCGTGGTTTCCGTCGGTGACGGCGTCGCCGGGCGTGTACGGGCTGATCGGGATGGGCGCGGCGTTCGCGGGTTCGGCGCGGGCCCCGATCACGGCGGTGATCGTGCTGTTCGAGCTGACCGGGCAGTACACGGTGATCCTGCCGATGCTGACCGCCATCGTGATCGCGACCGCCGTGAGCCGCGCCTTGAGCCGGGACACGATCTACACGCTGAAGCTTCGCCGCCGCGGCATCGATCTGGACAACCACCCCTCCGCGCGGCGATTGGCGGGCACGAAGGTCTCCGCGGTCACCGAACCGCTGCCGGAGCCGCTGCGCGAGGACCTGCCGCTGGAACTGGCCGCGCACGCACTCGCGCTGTCCGGGCACGGAATCCTGCCGGTGATCGACGAGGACGGCCGATACCAGGGCTGCGTCACCGCCCGGGCGGTCGCCGAGGCGGTGGCCGAAGACCACGTCGGCCAGGTCGGAGACCTCGCCGAGCTGCCGCCGCTGGTGACCGGCGACTCCACGCTCGCCGATGCGCTCGACGCGTTGGGCCAGGCGCCGGGAACCGGTCTTCCGGTGCTGACCGGGACCGACGAGCTGACCGGGTGGGTCACCCATCAGTCGGTGCTGAGCGCGCTGGAGCCTGCCGCGGCCGGCCGGTGAGCGTGCCCGCGCGGAAAGCCTTGGTCCCGCGCTGAGCGAGCCGGACCGGTCGCCGATGACCGGTTCTCGACCTGGCCTTTCCCCCTTTCCCGCCGTCATCCTCGGACCGCTTGGACCCGCGGCGAATTCGGCCGCACACCGAACGGAGAGGGTGGAATGAGGAAGAAAAACATCGCGGCTCTGCTGACAGGTCTGCTCGCGATAACCGGTCTGTCGGTCTGGACCGGACCGGCCGCGCAGGCCGCCACGGCGCCGTGCGACGGGACGTACTCGATCGCGGTCGGCGGGTGGCGGAGCCATTGGTGGGACGACCGCTTCTTCAACGTCACGCAGCACGTCGGGTATCCGACGGACATCCCCAACGGCGCCAGCACCCAAGCCGGCGTCAACGAGTTGAACCGATTGGTCCGCGAACAGCGCGCGGCGTGCCCGGGGCAGCACGTCAAGATGATGGGCTACTCCATGGGCGCCGCGGTGGTGCACGTCTGGGTCACCACGAACTGGATGTCGTTCGACAACGTCAACGCCATCCTCGTCGCCGATCCCAAGCGGCAAGGACCTCCGGGAGCCGACGGCGGAACCGGCGTGTTCGGCCCCGCGGTCGGAGCGCCGCTCGCGGGGGTCGACCGGTTCTTCGGCAACGTGCCGGTCAAATCGATCTGCACCGCGGACTACGTCTGCGACACCTCCGCCAACCCGCTGGGGTACCCGGCCGATCACATCAACCACTACGACGTCGATTTCGACGGCAACCACCACAACGACAGCGCCAATGAGCAGTGGTACAACGGCGTCTGGATGCCCTGGTAAGCAGGACGGTTCCCCCGGCGGTGCGTCGGGGGAACCGCTGCGGGGATTCTTCCGGACCGCGCGATTTCCTCGCGTCAGGCCGAGCGCCAGCGTTCGCCGACGGCTTGCTTGCGCGCTTTCGGCTCAGCGAGCCAGCACCTGGCGGAGGACCTCGCGCAGCACTCCGGCGGGATCGTCGGCGAGGCCCGCGCTGCGCCAGGCGACGTGCTGGTCCGGACGGACGAGCAGGCAGCCGCGTTCGCTGATCTCGCGGACGCGTTCCCAATCGCCGAGCGGGTCGGTGTAGTCGCAGCCGAGGCCGATCTGCCGGGCGGCGAGGTCAAGCCCGAATTCGGTGGCCAGCTTGCCCGCCGCGTCCAGCCAGTCCTGGCCGCCGATGCCGGTGAGCACGGTGAACCGGCCGTGGCCGGTGATGTCCACAGTGGACACCGGGGTTCCGGCGTGTTCGAGCCACGCGTGCGGCAGCCGGGCTCCGGGATGGGTCGTGGCCTGGTAGTACAGCTCCGCGTCGCGGGCGGGGATCGGCCAGGGCGCGCCGTCGGACGCCACCGCGGCCGAGGCGTAGCGCTGGCCGAGTTCGACGCCGTGCGCGTTGAACTGGTAGTTCTGCAGTTCGACGGCCGCGCGCAGTTCGGCGCGGCGGGCCTGGCCTTCCGGGGTGTCCGCGGCGAGGCCGGCCAGACTGCGCCAGCCCTCTTCGGTGCTTTGGCCGGGCCGGAAGCCGAACGCCTGCGAAATCGGCCGCATGTCCTCGACGCTGCGCATCGCACGGTCGACCACCTGCTTGCCGACCGGCTGCCGTTCCGCGTCGTAGGTGTCCAGCAACGCTTCCCCGGCCTCGCCGCGCACCACGGACGCGAGCTTCCACGCCAGGTTGAACGCGTCCTGCACCGAGGTGTTGGTGCCGAGCCCGTTCGCGGGCGGATGCCGGTGCGCGGCGTCCCCGGCCAGGAACACCCGGCCGCGCCGGTATGAGCGGGCGACCAGATGGTTGATCTGCCATTCGCTGACGGCTTTGATCCGGACCTCGACGTCCGGGTCGCCGATGATGGTCGACGCGCGCTCGCGAACGGCGCCGGGGGACAGGTCGGGCGCGCCTTCGGCTGGGTCGTACATGAAGAGCATGACCCATTCGGTCCACGGCTTGACACAGATGAACGTGCCCGAGCCGACCCAATAGTCGTTGCCCGGCTGGCACATCCAGTAGAGCGTCCCGGGCCGGTGCGCGGTGTAGCGGGCGAGATCGGCCTCCAGCCACACATTCGCGGCGCGGCCGAGGCCGGACTCGCCGTCGAACTCGAAGCCGAGCTGGTCGGCCACGGTGCTGCGGCCGCCGTCCGCGCCGATCACATATCGCGCGACGATTTCCTGCTCAGCACCGGTTTCCCGGTCGAGCACCACCGCGTGGACGGCGTCCGGCGTCTGCGAGATGCGCACCAGTTCGGTCGAGAACCGGAGGTCGGCGCCGTGCCGCTCGGCTCCGGCGCGCAGCACTGGCTCAAGGATGTGCTGCGGGATATTGCACATCGCGCTGGGGCTGGCGGCGGCGTAATCGGCGTGCCGTGCGGTGCCGCTGCCCCAGGTTTTGAGCCGGGCCAGTTCCTGTCCGGCGAAGCTGGTGGCCCAGACGTTGTCGCCCATCAGTTCGTTGGGCACCGCGACGTCCCGCACCGCGTCCTCGATGCCGAGGTCGCGGAAGACTTCCATGGTGCGCTGATTGGTGATGTGGGCCCGCGGAGAGTGCGCGGTGCCCGGGTATTTGGTGATCGTGACGGCACGCACGCCCTGCGCGGCGAGCAGCGCGGACGCGGTCAGGCCGGCGGGACCGGCTCCGACTACCAGTACATCGGTTTCGCAAGCGGGCATGACGGATCAACCTCCTGGGCCGCGCCCAGTCAGCGGGAATGAGGGGGAGTGGGCCGGGTCAGCCGGCCTGGTGCGCGCCGGTCATCAGCGCGGCGAGATCGTCGGGGTGCAGGAACGACGGCGGGGGAGGCGGGCCCCAGTTGAACAACCCCTTGGCGCCTTCCAGTGTCTCCGGCGTCCAGAGCTGGTCGTCGAGGATGCTGTCCATGTCGGAGTAGTACTCGGAGAAGTTGCCCGCGGGATCCTTGAGGTACCAGAAGAAATTGGACCCGGCGTGGTGGCGCCCGAGGCCCCACACGTGCCGTTCGGGGTGGTCCTCGAGCATCGCGGTCGCGCCGCGGCCGACCTCGTCGACGTCCTCGACCTGCCACGACGTGTGGTGCAGGAACGCGACCGGCGCGGCGAGCGCGAGCACGTTGTGGTGGTCGGTCGAGCAGCGCATGAACGCGCCGTGCCCCTTGATCGCGTCGCTGGTCTTGAATCCCAGCCCGGCGGTGAAGAACTGGATGGTGCGCTCGTGGTCGGGAGACCCGACGACGACGTGGCCGAGCTTGCGCGGCCGCACCGGGCCGGAGCGCAGCACACCAGGTGCCCGGGTGTTCGCGCGCTCCAGCCGTCCCGGCCCGTTGTACGGCGTGGGCGGCTCGGGATCCTGGCGCAGCCGTTCGGCGATCCGGACGACCACCTGGAACCCGGTGACCGGTTCGCGGGTGAACAGCGTGTCGCCGGCGATCTCCGCTGGAATGTCCAAAGAGGACAGCTGGCGGCGGATGCGGGCGAGGTCGTCCGGGTGGTCGGCGCCGATGCTCAGTTCCATCAGCTGGCGTCGCGGGGAGTGGACGATCTTCAGCTGACGGCCGCCGTCGCGGGTGCTGAACCAGCCGTCGGCGTCCTCGGAGAGCCCGAAGTCCCGGTAGTAGCGGGCGGTCGCGGCGACGTCGGGCACGCCGACGACGAGCGAGTTCAACCGGTGCAATCCCATTGTCCAGCCCTTTCGCTAAGCGGCGACCATCCGCTGCCGCAGTTCGCCGATGCCGTGCACGTAGCTGACGAGCTGGTCGCCCGCCTTGAGGTAGCGCTGCGGCGTGCGGCCCATGCCGACGCCGGACGGGGTGCCGGTGAAGATGACGTCGCCGGGCAGCAGCGGCGTCACCGCGGACAGCCGGGCGATCAGCGCCGGCACCGAGAACACCATCTGCGAGGTGCGGCCCTTCTGCACCTGCTCGCCGTTGACGAGCGCGCCGAGTTCGAGGTCGTCGCGATCCGGCAGCTCGTCCGGCGTCACGACCACCGGGCCGAGCGGGCCGAAACCGGGGTAGGACTTGGCGAGGCTGAACTGCGGGGCGGGACCGGCCAGCTGCAGCAGCCGTTCGGAGATGTCCTGTCCGACGGTCAGCCCGGCGACGTAGTCCCAAGCCTGTTCCTCGGCGACCCGTTCGGCGCGCTTGCCGACAATCGCGACGAGTTCGACCTCCCAGTCGACGTTCCCGCCGTCCGGGATCACGACGTCGCCGTACGGGCCGGCGAGGCAGGTCGGGAATTTGGTGAACACCGGCGGCGTCTCGGGCACGGCGAAGGACGATTCGGCCGCGTGGTCGGCGTAGTTCAGGCCGATCGCGAACACCTGGCGCGGCGCCGGGACCGGATTGCCCAGCTGGTCGTCGCGCACCGGCCGTTCGAGCGCGTGTCCCGCGCCGATCGTCGCGGCGAACTCGGACAGCTCCGCCCAGCGCTCGTAGGCGCCCTGGACGTCCGGGCCGAATCGCCCGCCGCTGGCCTCGGCCGCGTCCACCGCCTTTCCCGGTGCGGTGACCAGGGCCAGTCGTCCGTCCACAGTGGCGACTTTCATGCGGGGCTCCTTCGCGTCCGGCTTCGGTGCCCTCCAGTTGTACTCGCCGAGATTCGAGGAGGCAATGAACTTTCGAAAGTTGCTCTCAGATTCGTATCCGCTACAGTGGACGGCATGGCAGGGGAAACGACGCGTGCCGAGGGCGTCTACCAGCAGCTTCGGGCGGACATCCTGGGCGGCCGGATGATTCCCGGGCAGCGACTCAAGTTCCCCGAACTGTGCGAGCGGTACTCGACCAGCGTCGGCGCGGCCCGCGAGGCGCTCACCCGGCTCACCGCCGAGGGGCTGGTGAAGACCAGGCCGCACCTCGGCTACACGGTCACGCCGCTGTCGCACGAGGATCTCGCGGACCTGACCAAGGCGCGGCTGGAGATCGAATCGCTGGTGCTGCGGCTGTCGATCCTCGAAGGCGACGTCCAGTGGGAGGCCCGCGCGGTGGCCGCGCACCACCTCCTCGAACGGACCCCGTTCACCGACCCCGCCGACCCGGACCGCCCGGCCGACGCCTGGGTGGCCGCGCACGCCGACTTCCACCTGGCCCTGTTCGACGGCTGCCGCAACCGCCGGCTCGTCGCGACGGCACGCGGCCTGCGCGAGGAAGCCGAGCTGTACCGGCAGTGGTCAGTCTCCTTCGGGCAGGAAACCGACCGGGATCTCCCGGCCGAGCACAAGGCGATCCTCGAAGCGGCACTGGCTCGCGACGGGGACCTGGCGGCCGAGCGGCTTCGGGACCACATCGCGCACACGGCGCAGCTGCTGATCAGCTGCGCCGAGGACGAGCCGAACCGGCCGTAGCGGCGAAATTCGTTGCCTGTGCGGGAATTCCGGCCGCCGGTGCGTCAGGACGCGGCCGGGGTGAAGTTCTCCCGGTGGATCATCCGAGGTGCCATCCGGCGGCGTTTGAACGCTTTCACCCCGGCGTCGACCATCGGCGGCGGCCCGCAGAGCCAGCCCGACCAGCCGCGTGCGCTGGGGACGTCTTCGAGGAAGCAGTCGGTCGGGAAACCGGTGCGGTACTTGCTGCTCTCGGGTTCGTGCGAGAGCACTGGCAGGAACGCGAAGCCCGGGTAGCTGTCGGCGAGTTCGGCCATCAGGTCGAGGTCGTAGAGGTCGGCCGCGCCCCGAACTCCGTGGTACAGCAACACTTTCCGAGTCGGGTCCCGGTGGAGTGCGGTGCGGGCGAGGCCGATCAGCGGTGCGAGACCAGTGCCGCCGCCGATGAGCACCATCGGGCCGCCGTCGTCCTCCTCGGCCGGAGGCAGGAAGAAATCGCCGAGCGGACCGGTGACTTGGACCTGTTCCCCGACGGAGAGGTCCGCGAAGATCCACTGCTCGGTCGCCGCGCCGCCGGGCACCAGCCGGACGTGCAGTTCCAGGACTTTGTCCTCGTCTGCGGTGTTGACCAGCGAGTACTGGCGGCGCACGCCGGTGCCGGGCACGGTGAGCTCGACGTACTGGCCCGCGTGGAAAGCCAGCGGTTCGGGCAGGCCGAGCCGCAGCCGCCGGGTGTCGCGGGCGATGTCCTGGATTTCGCGGACGGTCGCGGTGAGGTCGCGCAGCGGGTGCGTGGCCCGGCCGCCGCCCGCGGTTTCGATGACGACGTTCGAGCGGAGCCGGGCCTGACACGCCAGTGCCAGGCCCGCTGCCCGCTCGTCGTCGGTCAGGGTGTCGGCGGGGGAGTCGCAGTGGTCGACGGCGCCCTCGACCACCCGCAGCTTGCAGGTGCCGCAGGTGCCCTGGTTGCAGGAGTTCGGCATCCAGACGCCGGCGCGCAGGAACGCGTCGAGCATCGGCTGGTCTTGCCCGCACGGCACTTCCCGGCCGCCGACGGTCGCGGTGAAGGACATGTCAGGCCTCCCAGGCGACGTGCAGCGACGTCGGCCCGCGGAAGCCCCAGCCCCAGAACTCCACGTCCGAGGAGGTGTCGCGTTCGAGGTTCGGGATCGACTCGAACAGCTCCTCCAGGGCGATGCGCATGACGTGGTTGGCGAAGTAGATTCCGGCGCAGGCGTGGTTTCCGGCGCCGAACGCCAGGTGCGGCAGCGGAGGCCGGTGCAGGTCGTAGCGGGTCGGGGCCTCGTAGACGCCGGTGTCGTGGTTGGCCGAACCGTAGGACAGGATCACCGGCGTGCCCGCGGGCAGGTCGACTCCGGCGACGGTGACTGGTTTGGTCGAGATCCTCGCGGTGGCCGACCAGATCGGTGAGGTCCAGCGCATTCCCTCGGAGATCGCGCGGGGGATCAGCGCCGGGTCGTCCACCACCTGCTCAAGCTGATCGGGTTCGCTGAACAGCCCGGTCAGGGTCGAGGCCATGCCGTGGCCCGGTTCCTGCATCGCGCCGAGCAGGTACACGTAGATCGTCGGGTAGATGTATTCGCGGTCGCGGGTTTTGCCGGGCGGCATCCCGTCGTGCAGCCAGTGCGAGATCGCGGTGTCGGCGGGTTCGGCGATCCACCGGTCGATCAGCGGGTCGACGGTCGCCTGGATCTCGGCCTTCGCCTCGTCGCCCTGGACGAATCCCTCCGGGTTGGCGAATTCGCCGTCCTCGGTCATCGCCGCGTTGGTGAAGGACCGGCTCAGTTTCGCGAACCACTCGCGGAGCTTGTCCGAGCTGACGTCGTGCAGCCCGAGCAGATCCCCGAGGGAGCGGACGCTGACCGGTTCGCAGTACTGCGAGACGAGTTCCGCGCGGCCGTCGTTCTCGAACTTCTCGAGGTAGCCCCGCGCGATGGGCCGGACGAGCTCGTCGATCCACCGGTCGACCTCGACGGGCTGGAGGGCGGGTTCGACCATCGAGCGCAGGTCGGTGTGGATGTCGCCGTTGACCCCGATGATCGCCGGATGGCCGAAGGTCCGGCCGCCCGCCGGGGTGATGACGGCTTCGAAGTCCGGGCTGGTCGCGATCTCGCGGCAGATCTCCGCCGTGGTCGCGACGTATGACCCGAGCACCGGCACGTACGCCAGCGGGGCTTCGCGGCGCAGCCGTTCGTAGGGCTCGTACGGGTTTCGCTCCAGTTGGGCCATGGTGATGTCGCCGATCCAGGAAAGATCGTGGACAGCAGTGGTGTTCGTCGTCATTGACGCGGCCTCCTTCGTGCGGGTTGGACGAGAAGGTAGGTCCGCGCGGCCCGGGCCCACGACACGCGAAGCGCGGATCCGGTACGGATCGCGCGACGAATCCGGCGCGTCGCCGCTGATCAGCTAGCATGCGTCCATGTCCGCACGCCGTGGTGCGGCGCCGCGGGATTGGGAGCGAGTCTCGAAGTCGGTGGCCGACGCCTACTTTCCGCACCAGCTGACGCCGCTGGGCGCCGGCCGCGAACCGCGGCTGACCCTGCGGACGCTGGACCTCGGCCCGGTGCTGATCGGGTACGTCGGATGGGGAGCTGACGTCGAGATCGCCTGCGACTACCCGGCCGCCTACGAGGTCAACCTGCCGTTGACCGGCCACCTCGCCAGCCGCGGCAAGCACGGCCCGGTGACGTCGGTGCCGGGCCAGGCGACGGTCTTCCGGGCCGACACCCCGTCGCTGATCACCCACTGGGACGCGACGTGCACCGTGCTGGGCGTCAAATTCGACCGGGACTGGCTGGACCGCGAGGCCGAGCGGGTGCTCGGCGCCGGGACCGTCCGGGTCGCGCTCCCGGACCAGCTCCGCCTCGAACACGGCCCGGCGCGCGACTGGCGGCACCTCGTCGCGGGCCTGTCGTCCCAGATGCGCGACGGCGCGTTGTTCAGCGACCAGCCGATCGTCCGGGAACAGCTGGCCGGAGCGGTCGCGGCCGGATTCCTTCTCGCCGGCTGCCCGGATTCCGGCCGCGTCCCGGCGCCGCGCCCTCGGGCGATTACCCGCGTGGTCGACGCCGTCCGCGCCGACCCGGCCCGGGCGTGGACGGCTGCGGAGATGGCTGCTGTCGCCGGGACCACGGTGCGGAGGTTGCAGGAGAGCTTCCGGGAATGGGTCGGCTGCACGCCTACGGAACACCTCGTCGGGGTCCGTTTACAGCACGCTCGCGCGGATCTGGAAGCGCATCCGGAGTCGTCGGTGAGCGAGATCGCGGCTCGGTGGGGTTTTTCGAGCGCGAGCCGGTTCGCCGCGGCTTTTCGGCGGCGGTATGGGCGGCCGCCGTCGGAAGCTCGCTGAACCCCGAGGAGTCCTTTGTGGACGACGATGCCCGCGCGCCGGCCGAAGACGACACCGGCTGCCAGGCCTGAGCCGCCGGGGTAGTTGCCCGAGAAGAGCCCGCCGAGCATCTCGCCGCATGCGTAGAGGCCGGGGTAGTTGCCGGAGCGCCCGCCCAGCATCTCGACATGCGTAGAGGCCAGGGGAGCGGCCGCGGTTGTCGAGGACCCTGCCGTGCGGGTCGCATTTCAGGCCGCCGAAGGTGAAAGTGATGGCGCAGGGAACTTCCCCGCCGGACCGGGCCGGACCGGCTTCGGTGACGTCAGAGGTCGAGGACCGTCACGGTCACCTGCGCGATGTCGCCGGGATCGAGCTTTTCGGCTTTGCGTACCGCGCGTTTGACCGGAAGCACGTAACCGCGCTCGCTGTCCGGGAAGATCGACGTTCGCCAGGTGGTCGCGCCGACCCGGACCAGTACTCGCATCGATCCGAACCCTCGGCGCGGCCCGCCCAGGTCGCGGATTTCGTCCGAGATGTCGCCGGGCAGGCTGACGAAGGTCCAGGTGTCGGTCCGCCGGGCGTCCCAGATCCACAGTTCGGCGTCGAAGTGCACTTCCACTCCGTCAGCTTCGCACGCGACACCGACAGTTTCCGGGGCGAGCCGCGTGACCAGGCAGTCGTGAAAAGGCCCGACAGGACCGCGTCAGCCGCGCGCTTCGGGGAGTTCCACGACGAACCGCGCCCCGCCGCCGGGTCTGGCTTCCGCCCATACCCGGCCGTCGTGGCGGTATACGTGGTCCGCGACGATCGCCAATCCCAGACCGGTTCCCGAGTCGGGATCGCGGCGTCCGGCGTGCAATCCCCGGGAGAATCGCTCGAAAATCCGCTCCCGGAGTTCGGCGGGAACTCCCTCGCCCGCGTCGTCCACTTCCAGCCGGACGACGCCGTTGCGTGCGTGTGCGGCCACTCGGACCGCGCCACCGCCATAGCGGGCCGCGTTGTCGAGGAGGTTTGCCAGGACTCGGTCGAGGCGGCGGCGGTCGGCGGCTACCAGCAAGGGCTCCGGGGAGAGGTCCAGCGCCGGGTGCGGGGCGGGGCTGCTCGCGACTCCGCTGCGGACAAGCGGGCCGAGGTCGACCAGTTCGCGTTCTTCGCCGTTGTCGGCCTGGTCGACGGCTGCGATCTCCAGCAGATCCAGCACCATGCCGCGGAACCGGTGGAGTTCGGCCAGCAGGAGTTGCAACGCCTTCTGCGCGGGCGCGGGCATGGCGTCGCGGCGGCGTTCGAGCACTTCCGCGACGGTGGTCATCGTGGTGAGCGGCGAGCGTAGTTCGTGGCTGACGTCGGCGGCGAACCGGGCGTCGCGGCGGACTCGCTGCTCCAGGGCGTCGGCGGTCGAGTTGAAGGTCTCGGCGAGCGGCGCGAGGTCCGGCCCGGCCTGTTCGGGCAGCCGGGCGCGCATGTCGCCGCGCGCGATGCGGGCGGCGGTTTCGGTGAACGCGGCGAGCGGGCGCAGTGCGCGCCGGGCCGCCCAGGCACCAAGGGCGACGCCGAACAGCCCGCACGCCAGGGTGCCCGCGACAAGGATCAGGCGCAGGTTGCGGAAGGTCCGTTCGAGCCCGAGCAGCGGATGAAGCTCGACGTAGAAGCCGGTCGCGGTGGCGAGTGGTTGCGCGACGGCGAGGACCGGGACCCCGTCGGCGGTGAAGCGATCGTGCGCGGGCGCGCCGGGGCGGGCCCTCGACAGCAGGCCGGACGGGAGGGCCTCGGGCCGGACCGGGCGTCCGGCGGTGTGCCAGCCGCCGGGCAGGGACACGAGGATCGTCGAATTCGGTCCGGAGGTGAGGCCGGACAGCAGTTCGCCGAGACCGTCGGTCTGGGTGCGGACCTCGTTGTCGACCAGCCGCGCGTTGATCCGCGAATGCCGGTCGGCGCTCTGCTGGCGCTGGTTGAGCAAATACCCGGTGGCGAGGTGCCACGTCGCCGCCGACAGCACGCTGACCACCACCAGCAGGCCGAGGCCGAACGCCGCGGAAACCCGGAAGCGCAAGGAAAGCCGGGCCCGGTTCACTGCTGGGGCTTGGCGCGGTAGCCGATGCCCCGGACGGTCAGCACAAGGTGCGGACAGTCCGGATCCGGCTCGACCTTGCGCCGCAACCGCCTGATGTGCACGTCGAGCAGCCGGGTGCCGCCGAAGTAGTCGCGGCCCCAGATCCGGTGCAGCAACTGCTCCCGCGTGACGACCTCGCCTTCGGCGGCGGCCAGTTCGGCCAGCAGCCGGAATTCGGTGCGGGTAAGGCGAATCGGGGAACCGTTGCGCGAAACGGTCTCGTCGTGCGTGCTCAACAGCAGATCGCCGACCTGGAGGCAGCACCGCCGAACCGGCGCGGCTCGCCTGAGCAACGCGCGAATACGGGCCGCCAGCTCACCGGCGACAAGCGGCTTGGTCACGTAGTCGTCCGCACCTGCCTCCAAGCCCGCGATGACGTCCTGGCTGTCGGCGCGCGCGGTGATGACGATGACCGGCAGGTCGCCGCGCACCCGCAGCTCCTGACAGACGGCGAGCCCGTCCATGCCGGGCAGCATCAGGTCGAGCAGGACCACGTCCACGCTCACCGAGTCCAGCATCGACAACGCGTCCTCGCCGCACGCGGCCTGCGTCACCATGCAGCCCTGGTCCGCGAGAGCGAGCGAAAGCGCTTCGCTGATCAGGGCGTCGTCCTCGACCAGCAAGACTCGCACCGTCATCGGGTCGCCCCTCCGCCGCAGAACATGCCCTAGAAATTGTTCCCTATCGCGGCAAGACCGGAGCCGATGCGGATTCCTCCGTGCCCAGCGGCAGACGCCGGGTTTTCAGCGGAGCGAGCCCTTGCTGGCTGATTGCCGGGCCGGGAGGCGGTGACTCAAAGAGGGTCCTTGGCCTCTCGGGCGGCCGGGCGGTGCCTTGCCACGATGGAGCAGCAGCGGAATCTCGGACGACGGGAGAACGACAGTGATCTCGGCCCGGTACCTCGTAATCGGCGGCGTCGTGGCCGCACTCGCCGGCACGGTCATCGCGAACCAGTCAGCTTCGGCTCGGACGGCATCCTGCCGGACCAGCGGATTGCACCTCGCGCTCGGCCGGGGAGAGGGGGCCGCCGGGCACTACTACGTGCCGATCGTCTTCACCAACTCCGGCCGCGGCGCCTGCGCGTTGGGCGGTCATCCCGGGGTTTCCTATGTCGCGGGCCCGGATCGGCACCAGGTGGGCGATGCGGCGGCACGGGAACCCGGGGTGGCGCCGAGGCTGACGTTGGCGCCCGGCCAATCCGCCACGGCGTGGGTCGATCAGGTCGACGTCGACGTTTACGACCCGGCGAGCTGCGCCCCGCGATCGGTCTACGGATTGCGGGTTTATCCGCCGGGCAACACGGAGTCGGCGATCGTGGCGGAGCCCGGCGCGCGGGCGTGCGCGAAGCACATGCCGGGCCAGCGTCCGCTCGCTGTCCGGGCGGTTCAAGAACGCTGACGGCCGAGGGTGCGCTGCCCGGCTGGACAACGCACCTTCAGCTCACGGCAACTGCCGCACCAAGTAGTCCCAGACCGCTTGCACCGCCCGCGGGTGGTAGATGTGCTCCCGCTTGGCGTGCGATTCCGCCGGTGGCGACCAGCTAGGCCACCCGCCGAAGGACTGTGTCAGCAGCTGCTGCTCACACGCCCGCTCCAGCACCACCGCGGCTACCGTCGCGCTCTCGACCGAATCGCCGACCGCCACGATCCCGTGGTTCACCAGGAAAACCGCCCGGGCATTGCCCAATTCCGCGGCCAGCGACTTGCCCAATTCCGGCGTCAGGATCAGATCAGCGGTTTCCGTGTACCGCGGCACCTCGGGCGGCACGAACAGGTTCGCGGCATGGCTCACCGGCCGCAGCTGCTGTCCCGTCGCGGCCAGGGCGACGGCGTGCGGCGCATGGGTGTGCACGACCGCGTTCACGTCCGGCCGCGCGGCGATGACCTCGGTGTGGATCGGGTATTCGCTGTGTCGCGGGCCGCCGCCGGAGACGACCTCGCCGTCGGCGTTGACCAGGTGCACCCGCTCCGGCGTGACCTCCTCCATGCCCCATTCCGCGGACTTGATCCAGACGCCCCGGCCGTCGGCGTCGCGGCAGGAGACGTGGCCCCAGATGAGGTCGCCTTGTCCGGCGGCAGCCAGGATCCGGGACGACAGCGCGACGAGTTCCTGGTGCGTGCTCATCGGTGCACCAGCCCGCCGTTGACGCTGAGGGTCTGGCCGGTCAGATAGCCCGCGTCGTCGCTGAGCAGGAACGCTGCCAGGCCGGTCATGTCGTCAGCCCCGGCGGGGCGGTGCAGCGATTGGGCGCGCAGCATGGCCTCGCGTTGTTCCGGCGTCACGGTTTCCCGCGCGACTTCGGTGTACACCGGCCCCGGAGACAAAGTATTGACCCGGATGCCGAATTCGCCGAGTTCGCGCGCCATCGAGAAAGTCATGCCGTGCACGCCGCCCTTGCTGGCCACGTAGTGCAGGTAGCCGGGGCGACCGAGCTGCACCGCGTCGGAGCCGATGTTCACGACACTGGCCGACGGCGACGCCTGCAGCAGCGGAAGCAGCGTCGACACGAGTAGCCACGGGCCGCGGAGGTTGACCGCCATCAGGCGATCCCATTCCTCGTCGGTGATTTCCCAGAACGGTTTCATCTTGATGGTGGAGAAGATCGCGGCGTTGTTGATCAGGCCGTCGACCCGGCCGTGTGCCTCGGCCAATACCGCGGCGAACTCCGCACAGCTGCTACGGCTGGAGACATCGAGCGCGTACGCGCTGGCCTTGCCGGGACCGTCAAAAGAAGCGGCGGTGGCTTGGACACCCTCGAGGTTGAGGTCCGCGAGCACGACGGTCGCGCCTTCGGAAACCAGACGCCGGGCGTAGGCGGCCCCGATGCCTTGGGCCGCGCCGGTCACGACGACGACCTTTCCGGCGAGTCCGTTGAGGGTCATGTCAGGCTCCAGCTTCGGTAGGAGGGTTCGCCGTCCGGGACGATCTCGGTGGACAGCAGCGTCAGGCAGCCGGGGCAGAAGGCTTGTCGCAGCACGACTTCCCGGTCGACGAACGCGGCGGGATCGGCGTGGACGCCGGGTCCGGCTTCGGTCGAGGGGCGTGCGTGGCGCAGCGCGTGCGCCATCGGTTCGGCGGTGGTGTCGCCGATCCGCGTCGCGCAGTGCCGGCAGACGACGGCGCCGGTCGCGTCGTCCACGCGGAGGTTGAGGTCGAGGTTCACTGGTGCGCTCCTTCCGGCGGCGTGAGGCCGGCGCGTGCGTACCGCAGCCGGTCGCGTTGTGCCGCAGTGGCCGCGAGGTCGGGTTCGCCGTCAGCCAGCACGACGCCGTACACATCCGCTGCCGCGACAGCGGACACCTTGCCGTTGCGGACATCCGCGGCCACGCGTTCGGGTTCGCGGTGCAGCGGGTCGCCGATTCCGCCGCCGCCTTGCCAATGGGTGAAGTAGACGTCCGCTTCGGCGAGATCGGTTTCCAGGTGCGGCGGAAGGGTGTCCGCCTGGCCGCTCAGGTCGTCGATCGTCTGCGGGATCCGGCCGTTGGCGAGCTGGTCGCGCACGGTGGTGTCGCGGACGAGGACGTCCCATTGCGTGGCGGCGGGATAGCCGCCGGAGATGCCGGGGGCCTGCGGCACCGCCTTGCCGTTGGCGGAGACGACGAGGTGCACGCTGCGGGTGGGGGAGTCGTAGGGGATGAAGCAGCTCGACGCCCCGACGCCGCCGCGCCACCGGCCCGGTCCGCCGGAATCGACCTCCTCGCGCCGCCACAGGTAGAGCATCGGGAAGCTGAACTCGTTGATCTCGATGTCGGCGATCCGGCCCATCGGGATGCAGTTCTCGCCGCCGGTGTCGACGCCGTCCCCGTCGACCTTCGCGCCGAGGCCGCCGGACATCGCGTCGCACAGCATCGTGGCGAAGCCGCCGCCGCGCTGGTCGACTCCGGCGAGCAGCGTCAGATCCCAGGTGCCGCAGCACACGCTCATCGCCGACCGGCTCAGTTCGGCGTGCGTGCTGAGCATCTGCGCGACGGTTTCGGAGACCGCGTTCTGCGTGGACCAGGCCGAGTTGACCGACGCTTTCCCGATGCCCGCCGGGAAGGTGCAGTTGTTGATCGTCCCGGGTTCGCTGACGATCTCGACGCACCGGTAGATCCCGCCGGGCGACCACGAGATGTCCGGGCACAGCATGGTCAGCAGGATCGGCAGGATCCCGCCGCGCAAACCGGCGAGGGTGCAGTTGATGATCCCGTCGACCTGCGGGTCGGTGCCGGTGAAATCGAACGTCAGGGTGTCGTCCTGTTTGGACATCGCGACGACGATCTTGTGGATGTCCCGGTCGCCCGCCCGCGCGCCGTCCTGGTGCGCCACCGCGGACCAGGTTCCGTCCGGCAGCGCACGCAGTTTCGTGCGCAGCTGGGATTCCGCGTCGCCCATCATCTTCTTCATCACGGCCTTGACGGTGTCCGGACCGTACTTGTCGATGAGCGCGGTCAGGCGATCCTGCGCGACGTTGTTCGCGCCGATCTTGGCGCGCAGGTCCAGCCCGACCAGCCGCGGCACGCGGGACCGCCGCAGGTACATGTCCTCCATGTCCGAACGCAGCCGGCCGCCTTCGACGATCTTGACCGGCGGTATCGGCAGTGCTTCCCAGAACACGTCGTGGCCTTCGACGGACCAGCTGCCCGGCGATACACCGCCGAGGTCGACCTGGTGCGCGACCGCGCCGGTCCAGCAGAAGAGCTGGCCGTCGTAGAACAGCGGCGCGAGGACGGTGACGTCGTTCTGGTGCAGACCGCCGCCGATCCACGGGTCGTTCAAGAGGAATTGGTCGCCCGGCGCGATTCCCGGGTTCTCGGCGCGATGCTCCAGCGTCCAGCGCACCGCCATGTCCAAAGCGGACCCGAGCTGCATGTTGTACAGCCCGACCTGGACGGTTTCGCCGGTCTCGTCCATGATGCCCGCGCCGAAGTCGTTGCAGTCGGTCACGACGACCGAGCCGGACATCCGCTTGATCGCGTCGCCCATGTCGTCGGTGATCGCGACCAAACGGTGCCGGACTACCTCGTAGGTGAGCGCGTCGAGGTTCTCGGAGCTGACCCGGTGCAGGTTCAGGTCGCCGAAACGGGCTTCGGGGTCGAGGGGAGCGCCGGACTGGACGAATCGCTCGGATCCGGCGACGGGGATGACGGCCATCAGGAGTGTTCCTTCCGTTCGGGGAAACGGATCACGAGGTTGCCCAGCCGGTCCACGGTGGCCTGGGTGCCCGGCGGCAGGGCGACGGTGGTGGTGGGCGCTTCGACGACTGCCGGGCCGTGAATCTCGTGGCCGGCGCCGAGTGCGCGGTAGTCGTAAATCGCGGCGGGCTGCCGTCCGGTGCGGACGTCGAGCAGGACGTCTCGCTCGCCGCTTGTGGCGGGCTCGCCGGACAACGTGCCGTGCTGGGGCAGCTCCGGCTGGATCTGCAGGATCCCGGTCGCGCGGACGCGGTAGGTGATCAGCTGCAGTCCGGCGTCGGGGAAGCCGGATCCCCTGCCGTACAACGCTTCGTAGCTCGCCTCGAAATCGTGGCCGAGCTGGTCCACCGACTGCTCGGTCAGCTCGCCGCCCGGCACTGGAGTCGCGACTTCGGCGAGTTGCATGGTGTAGCGGATGTCGGCTTCGCGTTCGTAGCTGATCGCGGAGAAGGTCAGGCCCTGTTCGGCCAGCCGGCGTTCGAGTTCGCGTTCCAGGCCGGTGAAAACCTCGTTCGCGGTGTCTGCCGCGACTGGCATCGCAACCGGCTGCGACTGTTCGGCTGTCAGCACGATGTCCGAGGCGGCGAGGCCATAAGCGGAGAACACCGCGGCGGTGGAACCCAACGGGACCACGACTTCCTTCACACCGAGGTCGGCCGAGTAGCTCGCGCAGTGCATCGGACCCGCGCCGCCGAAGGCGTAGAGGGTGAAGTCGCGCGGGTCTTGGCCGGAGTTGACCACGACCTTGCGGACGAGGTCGGCGGTCTGGGCGTTCTGGATCGCGTAGATCGCCGCCGCCGCGTCCTCGACGGACATGCCGAGCGGCGTCGCCACCACCTTGTCGATGGCGTCGCGGGACAGCTGGACGTCGAGTTTCTTGCGCCCGCCCAGGAAATTGTCCGGGTTGATGATGCCGAGGACGAGGTCGGCGTCGGTGACCGTCGGCTCCCAGCCGCCCTCGCCGTAACAGGCGGGGCCGGGACGGGCGCCCGCGCTGCGCGGCCCGACGCGGAGGTTGCCGCCCGGGTCTACCCAAGCGATCGCGCCGCCGCCCGCGCCGATGGTGTGCACGTCGACCATCGGTGTGCTGATCGTGTACTGGTTGAGGATCGTGCTCGTGGTGGTCACTGGTTTGCCGTCGACCACCAGCCCGACCAGGAATGTCGTACCGCCCATGTCGGTGGAGATCACCTTGTCGTGCCCCAGCGACGCGGCCATCCGCGTGCAGCCGACAACGCCGCCGGTGAGCACCGAACCGATAGTGGTGATCGCGTGCGCCGGAGCGTCCGCGGCGGTGACGCACCCGCCGGATCCCTGCATCACCAGCAGCGCGCCGGTGAGCCCGCGCGCCCGCAGTTCGGCTTCGAGCGGGCGCAGGTAGCTCCCGAGTCGAGGACCGACCTGGGTGTTCATGATCGTCGTGACATTGCGCGGGTACTCCCGGATGCGCGGGCTGACCTCGCTGGACAGCGCCACGTACACCTCCGGTGCTTCCTCCCGCACGATCTCGCGCACCCGCTGCTCGGGCGCGGGATTGCGGAACGACCACAGGAACGACACCGCGATCGCCTCCGCGCCGTCGGCGAGCAGGTCCCGGACCGCGGTCCGGACACCGTCTTCGTCAAGCGGGACGACGACGCGGCCCTGGTAGTCCACGCGCTCGTCGATCTCGCGGATCCGGTGCCGGGGCACCAAAGACGCGGGCTTCGCGGTGCGGGCCATGTGCTGGATGTCGTCGCTGCCGAGACCGGCGTAGCGGCCTTCGAGGTTCATGATGCTGATCGAGTCCGCGTGCCCGCGGGTGGTGAGGAAGCCGACCTGCGCGACGTCCCCGGTCACCAGCGCGTTGAGCGTCGAGGTGGTGCCGTGCACGAGATAGTCGGTGCCGGCGAGCAGTTCGCGGACCGGGATGCCGAGTTCCGCGGCGAGCTCGTCGATCGCGGTGAGGAAGCCGGTCGCGAAATCCGGGGGAGTGGACGGGGTTTTGGCCGCGGCGAGCCGGTTGTGCTGGTCGGCGACGAACGCGTCGGTGAACGTTCCGCCGGTGTCGATGCCGATGACGTACGCCATGAGGGCCCCTTTGCCTTCGGATCGTCAGAACATGACGTTGATGGATTTGGTTTCGGTGTAGCTGAGAAGTTCTTCGAGGCTTTCCTCGCGGCCGACGCCGGATCCCTTGACGCCGCCGAAGGGCACGTTGGGGAAGTGTCGGGACGAGCCGTTGATCCAGACGAACCCGGCCTCGAACGCGCGGGCGACGCGGTGCGCTCGGGTGACGTCGGCGGTCCAGACGCTCGCGGTGAGGCCGTAGTCGACGCTGTTGGCGATGCGGACTGCTTCCTCCTCGTCGGCGAACGGGATGACCGACAGCAGCGGCCCGAACACCTCCTCGCGGGCGATCCGCATGTCCGGGCGCACGCCGGTGAACACCGTCGGGGCCACGAAAAGCCCCTCGTCCACGCCTGCCGGACGACCGCCGCCGGTGGCGACCCGCGCGCCTTCGGAGACCGCGATGTCGATGTAGGACAACGACTTCTCGTACTGCGCCCGGTTGATCATCGTGCCCTGCTCGGTGCGCTCGTCGAACGGATCGCCGATCCGGCGCGCCTCGATCAGCTCGACCACGCGGGCGACGAGCGCGTCGTGGACGTCCTGGTGCACAAGGAGCCGCGAGTTCGACCCGCAGGACTGGCCGGACCAGGTGAAGTTCATGCCGAACACCGCGCCGGCGGCCGCGGCTTCGAGATCCGCGTCCGGGAACACCACCATCGCGTTCTTGCCGCCGAGTTCGAGGCTGACGTCCTTGACGCCGCTCTCGGCCGCCGCGCGCTGGATGGCGCGCCCAGTGGGTTCGGAGCCGATGAACCCGATCCGCCGCACGTGGCGGTGCCGCACCAGCGCGTCCGGCACCGCCGGTCCGTCGCCGACGACCACCGAGAGCACACCGGGCGGGAAGATGTCCTTCGCCAGTTCGGCCAGCCGCAGCGCGGACAGCGGCGCGGCCTCCGGCGGCTTCAGGATCGTCGGATTGCCCGCGACCAGCGGCGCGGCGATCTTGCCCGCGAACATCAGCGGATGGTTGTAAGGCACGATCCTCGCGACCACGCCGACCGGCTCACGCGTGGTCACGTGCAGCGCGGTGCTGGCGGGGATCGTCGTGCCTTTGAGTTCGAGTGCCTGGCCGGCGAACATGCGCAGCTGCGCCACCGTCACCCCGACGTCGACGCGCGAGTTCGAGATCGGCGAACCGGCGTCCACCGTGTCGAGCAGAGCCAGTTCTTCGCCGTGGCGTTCGATCGCGTCGGCCAATTCGGCCACCAGCTTCGCCCGCTCGACGGGCAGGGTGTCCCGCCAGACCGCCCGGGCGTCGGCCGCCGCGCGTACTGCCTCGTCGACGTCGTCGGGTCCCGCGTCGGGAACCTCGGCGATCACGGTGCCGGTGTAAGGGGACACCCGGGAGAACGTGGCGCCGGACCGCGCCGGGACGAGCTTGCCGTCGATGAGCAGGCGCCACTCGCGGTCGAGAAGTTCGGCGGCCCGGGTCGGGATTCCCGGGCCGGAATGTGCTTCGAGCATCGTCGCTCCTGCGCTTCCTGAGTCCCGCGGGGACCTGGAGCCCCGCGTGCCGTCGGCTCATGCTAACCCCGCGACCCGGCGCGAAGTCTAGCCTGCGGACTTCAATTCTGTTCTCAAGAAACTATGCGAACTCTTGTCCCTGAAAGTCACCGTAAACGCCCTGGTCCAGATACGATGTCTGCTATGCAGACATCCGCTGCCGAGGCCGGTCCCGCGCGGCCCGCTCCCCAGTACCCGATCGAATCCGTGGACCGCGCGCTGCGGCTGCTCCGGATGTTCAGCGCTGCCAGGGAACTCCGGCTGTCCGACGCGAGGGACGCGCTGGGCGTGGGCCAGTCGACCGCGCACCGGCTGATGGCGATGCTGGTCCACCACGGGTTCGTCGACCAGGATCCGGCCAGCCGCGTCTACCGCGCCGGGCCCGCGCTGGTCGAGATCGGGCTGTCGGTGGTGAACCAGATGGACCTGCGCGCGGTCGCGCGGCCGGTGCTGCAGTGGCTGTCCGAGACCACCGGCGAGACCGTGCATCTCGGTTCCCTGGAAGGGAATCAGGTGCGCTTTCTCGACGTGATCGAGAGCGACCGGGCGCTGCGGGTGTCCGGCCGGGTCGGGCGCACCTTGCCCGCGCACGCGACGAGCCTGGGCAAGGCGATGCTGGCGCATCTGCCGGACGACCAGATCGCGCAGCGCTACCCGGACGACGTGCTCGGCCAGGTCACCACGAAGACCATGACGAGCCGCAGCGCGCTGCTGGCCGAGATCGAACGGATCCGGCGGCGCGGTTACGCCCTCAACGCGGGCGAAAGCGAGGACGGCGTCAGCTCGATCGGCTGCGCGGTCGCCCGCCCGGACGGTCCGCTGCTGGGCGGGCTGAGCGTCGCGGCCCCGACCGCGCGGATGACGAAAGCCCAGCGGGACGAACACGCGGTCGCGCTGGTGGAGGGGTGCCGGCGGCTGGCGGAGAAGCTGGTCTGACCGGGCATATCCGCGCGGCGGACCAGGTGCTGCTCGACGCTAATGACCACGCGCGTCGCCGCGGCAGCAACGCCGGGCGGCTGCTCCGATCGGGTCGCTGTCGCCGGATGGCCGACGCGCCGCCGAGATAATCGGCGGGTGAGCCAGGGGCCTGAGCGTCATGCGGGGAGCGCGCGCAATGTCGTGCGGGGTGCGGTGTCCGGGGGCGTGGTGCAGGCAGGCACGGTCGAGGGCGGGGTGCACCTGCACGGGCCGGCGAGGCAAGCGGTCGCGTTGCCGTATCGGGCCGGGATCGCTCCGCCGCGCGCAGTGGCGTTTCAGCATCGGGTGTATTCGCCGCTGTTGGCGGAGACGCTGGATCGCGGCGGCGCGGCTGTGCCGGGCGCGGACGGGCCGGTGCGGGCGTGTGTGGTGTCCGGGTTGGGCGGGGTGGGCAAGACCCAGCTCGTGCTGGACTACGCCGAGCGGTTGTGGGCGGCGGGCGAGGTGGACGTATGGGTGTGGGGAGCGGGGTCGCGGGAGGCGATCGTGTCCGGCTACGCCCGCCTGGCCGCCGATTTGACCGGCATCGAGGACCACGACCCCGAACACGGTGCGCGGCGGCTGCTGGAATGGCTGGCCACGACGACGGCGCGATGGCTGGTGGTCATCGACGACGTGCAATCTCCCGGAGATCTGCGGGGATTGTGGCCGCCGGCCACCGCAAGCGGCCGGGTGGTGGTGACCACCCGGCGCCATGACGCCGCACTGCGCGGCCCGGCACGTCGAGTGATCGAGGTCGGCGTGTTCACCCCGGAGGAAGCCGACGGCTACCTGCGGGGTGCGCTGGCCGGGCAGCCGCAGTTGCTCGACGGCACCGGCGACAGCGACGGGGTCGCGGGATTGGCGCGGGAGCTGGGGCATTTGCCGCTGGCGTTGGCCCAGGCCGCCGCGTACATGCTGGACCGGAACCTGACGTGCGCGGCGTATCGAGGGCGGCTGGCTGATCGCCGGCGCCGGTTGGCGACGCTGGTGCCCGAGGGCGAGGGCCTGCCGGACGAACATCGGGCGACAGTGGCGGTGACGTGGTCGCTGTCGGTCGAGCGGGCCGACCGGCTGGCCCCGGCCGGGCTGGCGGGTCCGTTGCTGGCCTTGGCGAGTGTGCTGGACGCCAACGGCATCCCGTCCGGAGTGTTTACCGCACCCGAGGTGCTCGCGTTGCTCGCCGCGGCCGCCGGACGGGAGGTGTCCGGGGAGGACGCGGTGGACGGGTTGGGATGTCTGCAGCGGCTGAGCCTGATCACGCTGGATCCCGATTCGCGGAGCCGGAGGGTGCGGGTGCATGCCCTGGTGCAGCGCGCCACCCGCGACAGCCTGCCGCCTGATCGGCTCGCGGTGACGGTGCGGGTGGCCGCGGACGCCGTGTCGCGGGTGTGGCCGGACATCGACGGCAAAACCGCCGTGGGGCAGGTGTTGCGGGGCAACCTCGACGCCTTGGCCGAAGTCGGGGGCCAGCATTTGTGGGAGCCCGACGCCCACCCGGTGCTGTTTCGCGCCGGGCGCAGCCTGCGGGAAAGCGGCGCGCTCGCCCAAACCCGCGACTACTTGCACCGACTGCACGCCACGGCGACCGAACGCCTGGGTCGCGACCACCCCGACACCTTGCTCGCTCGCACGAACGTGGCCCTGTGGCGCGGATACGCCGGGGACCCCACGGGAGCGGTCACCGCGTTCGAGGGGCTGCTCGCCGACTACCTGCGCGTGCTGGGCCGCGACCACCCCGACACCCTGATCATCCGCGACTACCTCGCCTACTGGCGGGGACACTTCGGCGACCTCCCCGGCGGGGCGGCCGCGTACGAGGAACTGCTCGCCGACGAGCTGCGGGCGCTGGGTCCCGACCACCCGGACACCCTGACCGCCCGCAACAACCTCGCCACCATCCGCGGGAAGGCCGGGGACGCCGCCGGCGCGACCGCCGCCTACGAGGAACTGCTCCCGGATTTGGTGCGGGTGCTGGGTCCTGACCACCCCAACACTCTGAACACGCGCGCCAACCTCGCCCGGTGGCGTGGACACGCCGGCGACCCCGTCGGCGCGACGGCGGCGATGGAAGAGGTGCTCGCCGACTACCTGCGGGTGATGGGCGCCGACCACCCCAACACCCTGACCACCCGCCACTACCTCGCCTACTGGCACGGGCATGCCGGCGACCCCGCCGGTGCGGCGGCCGCGTACGAGGAGCTGCTCGCCGACGAGTTGCGGGTGCTGGGGCCCGACCATCCCGACACGTTGACCATCCGCCACTACCTCGCGTACTGGCGTGGACACGCCGGCGACGCCGCGGGTGCCGCTGCCGCCTTCGAGGTGTTGCTTGCTGACGAGTTGCGGGTGCTGGGGCCCGACCATCCGGACGCCCTGACCGCCCGCTGCTGCCTCGCCTACTGGCAGGAACGCGCCCGGGATCGCGCTGGCGCGGCGGCCGTATACGAGGAGGCGCTCGCCGAGCGGCTGCGGGTGTTCGGGCCCGACCACCCCGACCCGCTGCGCATTCGCGCCTATCGACGCGAACGGTCGACGGGAGACGCGCCCGCTTGACAGGCCGGAGGTGGTTGCCCCGCCCCGGTTTCTGCTTTGCCGCCGCGCTACGTCAGCCAGTCGCGCTTGTTGCTCGGCGCAGGTTTCCCGCGCGCCCGGAGAGCGGCACCGGCTCGAACATCTCCGGTTCGTCCTCCGGGAACAGCGCGGTCGGGCCGTACAACCAGTCCGTGAACGCGTAGTCGTCGATCGCGCGGTCACGCAGCAGGACGTTGCGTTGTTCCCGCTCGACGCCGTCAAGGTGCCACAGGTTTCCCCAGGCACGGGCGGTGAGCACGACTCGGCGGCAGTGTTCCGTCCGGACCGCCTCGTATGCGGCCAGCGCACCGTCCCAATTCCCGGTGCCCAACCGCTTCGCGTGTTCGGCCAGGACCCAGCCGTCTTCGATGGCCATGATCGCGCCCTGGGCGAGGTATTGCAGGGGCGGGTGCGCGGCGTCGCCGAGCAGGGCCAGCCTGCCGTCGACCCAAGTGGAGATCGGGTTGCGGTCGAACATGCGCCACCATTTGTCCCGCCACATCCGGGGGATTCCGGCTTGCACCTCGTCGCAGGTGGCGGCGAAGGCGGTGTCCAGCTCGTCCGGCGTGCCCCAGTCCTCCAGCCCGGCCACGGCCTTCGGGGATTCGAAAACGGCTACCTGATTGAGCAAATCGCCGCCGCGGAGTCCATAGTGGACAAAGTGGCAGCGCGGGCCGACATACACGACGACCTCGGACAGATCGACCGGACGGCCGACCTCGGCGATCGGCACGGTGCCGCGGTAAGCGACGTACGCCGACGAAACCGGCTGGTCGTCCGCGAAATGCTTCCGCGCCGCGGAGTGCAGGCCGTCGGCGGCGATCACGACTGGTGCGGTGTGGACGGTGCCGTCGTCGGTCACGGCGGTCGCGGGGTCGTGGGTGTAGGACACGATCCGTTGCTCGGTAAGGAGTTCGACGCCGGCGTCGCGGCAGGCGTCGAGGAACAGCCGGTGCAGGTCGCTGCGGTGGATGACCAGGTACGGGAAGCCGTAGCGGCGTTCGAGGTCGCGCAGGTCGAGCGCGGTCAGGTCGCGGCCGTCGACGGCGTCGCGCATCACCATCCGGTCCGGGACGACGCCGCGCGCCTTCGCGGTGTCCAGCAGGCCGTAGGCGTCGAGGATCCGGGTGCAGTTGGGGGCGAGCTGGATGCCGGCGCCGACCTCGCCGAATTCCTTCGCCTGCTCCAGGACCCGGACCCGCAGGCCGAGCCGGGACAGCGCGAACGCGGTGCTCAGCCCGCCGATCCCGCCGCCGACGACGAGCACGTCAGGGGTGTCCATGGGCTCTCCTCACAACCAGGGGCCGAGGTCGGGGACCCCGGTGAGCGAATGCGGACGTCCGGCGAGGTACGCCGCGACGTCGGGCAGCGGCCCGTCCGGCACCGCGTCGAGACCGCGCTTGGCCTGGATTTCGGCGACCAGCGCGGACAGGAACGCCTCCGGCAGGTCGGCGAAGGTCAATCCGGTGCCGAGATCGACCGCATGCACGCAGACCTCGCGCGCCCGCAGCCACGTGATCTCGGTGGCGGGAACCGTCCGTCCCTGTGCGGTGACCACTTCGGCTTGCCACTGCGACGGGGTCAGCGACGCCATCCCGGACGCCAAGGAGCGAGCCGAGCCTTGAAGCCAAGACGTGAGCCGGGCTTCGGACAGCTGGGAGCCTGTCTCGATATCGGCGTTGCGCTGGTCCATCGAGGCGTACATCGGGGTGCGTTCGCCGGTCCGGGCCCAGTGCACGAGGTTGCCGAGGGCGTCGGCGTTGGCCGCGACATGGGCGGCGAGGTGCTTGCGGGTCCAGCCGGGCAGCGCGCTCGGCTCGGACAGTTCTGTCGCGTGCGTCAGGAAAAGCTCGGTCCCGAACGCGACCCAGCCGCGCGAATCCTGGGGCGCCATCAGGATTCCTTCACGATCTGGTTCACGCACGCGCCGATCCCGGCGACCTCGGTGACGACGGTTTCGCCGCCGGTGAGATAGACCTTCGGGTCGCGCGCGTGGCCGACGCCCGCCGGAGTCCCGGTCGCGATCAGGTCGCCCGGGTTGAGCTGGACGATCGTGGAGATGTACCGCACCAGGTGCACCGGGTCGAACAGCAGCGTGCCGGTGTCGTCCTGCTGCATGACGCGACCGTTCACAGTGGTCTTCACCTCGAGCGCGGGACGGACGCCGCCGACCTCGTCCGGCGTGACGACGTACGGACCGACCGGCGTCGAGGACTGCCAGATTTTTCCCTGCGTCCACTCGATGGTGCGGAATTGCCAGTCTCGGACCGAGACGTCGTTCATGACAGTGAACCCCGCGATCGCCGCCGCGGCCTCGTCCTCGCCGGCCCGCCGGACGGTCTTGCCGACCACCACGACGAGTTCGACCTCCCAGTCGAGCGCGTCGGTCTCGGCCGGTTTGCCGATCGGGTCGGCCGGTCCGGTCAGGGTGTCGGCGAATTTCGGGAACAGCGTCGGGTACGCGGGCAGTTCGCGGCCCATTTCCTTGATGTGATTGGTGTAGTTGTGCCCGACGCAGACCACTTTGGACGGATTCGGCACGACCGGAGCGAGGTCCGCGCCCTCGGCGGGCCAGGTCTCGCCGGTCGCCTGGGCGGCGTGCGCTTCCCAGCCGTCTTGGGCGAACAGTGCGCCGAGGTCAGGGGAGCCGAGGTCGACGAGCACGTCGCCGTCGAGGCGGACGGCGCGCGTGCCGCCGTCGACGCGGAGGGTGGCGAGCTTCATCGGAGAGTCTCCTGACGGTTGAGGTGGAGCGCTTCGAAGACAGGCGCGTCCGAGAAACGGAACAGGTCGAGGGCTCCGGAGTCGGAATCCGTAGCACCGGCCTCCGACTTCACCGAGAACGGCTGCCACGACGGGACGACGAACAGATCGCCGCGCGCGACCGCCCACGAGGTGTCGCCGACGGTCACCGTGCCGGAGCCGTCGAAGACCTGGCAGACCGACGAGCCGGTCTCGCGCACGGGCGCGGTCTCGGCGCCCCGGGCCACGCGGTGGAACTCGGCGCGGATGGTCGGGAGGACGTCGGAACCGTTGTGGGGATTGGAAAACCGAACCGCCGCGTGACCCGGTTCGACCGTTCCGCCGTAGCCTTCCTTCTCCAGTTGCAGCTGATCGCGCAACGCGGCGTCGGTGTGCTCCCACTTGTAAGCGAGCAACGGCGAACCAGGCGCGACAGTGCCGACCGACAGCGGTCGCAGGCCGGGATGCGCCCACAGCCGTTCCGCGCGGGACCGCTCCGGCGTCGTCCGCTCAGCGTCGCTGATCGTCTCGCGGCCGAACTCGAAGAACTGGGCGTCGATGCCGTACTGGAACGGGATGTCGAGACCGTCGATCCAGGCCATCGGCTCGCGGGTGGCGTTGTGGTGCGCGTGCCAGTTCCAGCCCGCCTGCGGCAGGAAGTCGCCGCGGCGCATCGGGACCGCGTCGCCGCCGACGACCGTCCACACCCCCGAACCCTCGACGACGAACCGGAACGCGTTCTGCGTGTGCCGGTGCTCCGGCGCGTCCTCGCCCGGCATCAGGTACTGGATCGCGGCCCACAGCGTCGGGGTCGCGAACGGACGGCCGCCGAGCCCCGGGTTGGCGAGCGCGATCGCCCGCCGTTCCCCGCCGCGCCCGACCGGCACGATCTCGCCGGCTTGCTCGGCGAGCCGGAGCAGGTTCTCCCACTGCCATCGGTGCGGCACCGCCCGCGAGCGTGGGCGGGCGGGCATCAGGTCGCCGATCTCCGTCCACAACGGAACGAGCAGCTCCCGCTCGAAGCCGCGGTAAAGGTTCCGCAGGGCGGGCGTGACCGCGGGCTGGTCCGGTGCGTCGACCGCGGCGAGCTGAACGGGAGTTCGCGCTGGAGTGCTGGTCATGGGGTTATGGTGGGCGCGTCCCGGTCTGCGGAAAACGGGATTCTGGTGTGCGGAAAGGCGGCCCGGATGGACAAACGGTTCAAGGCACCGCCGCCGTATGCGGTGGCGAGCGTCGACAACGCCCTGCGGATCGCGGCGATGCTGCAGCTCGAAGGCCCGCTGACGGTCTCCGAGGTGGCCGAGCGGATCGGCGTCGCGGCCTCCACCGCGCACCGGCTGCTCGCCATGCTCGTGTACCGCGATTTCGCTGTCCAAGACGCGAACCGTGCCTATCGCGTAGGCCCGGTGCTGGAGCTGGCCGCGCACTCACAGTCGGCGGCGTCGAAGCTGCGCGCCGCGGCGCTTCCGCATCTGCGGCGGCTGGTGGATCTGCTTGACGAGTCGGTGAATCTGACCGTCCGGACGGGGGACACGGCTCGGTTCATCGCGAGCGTGGAGTGCTCGCAGGCGTTGCGCGTCGGTTCACGCGAAGGGATGGTCTTTCCGGTCCATCAGACGACCGCGGGCCTGCTGCTGCTCGCCGAACTGCCGCCGGAACAGGTCGAGGAGCTGTACGCGGTGGACAAGCCCGGCGAGCGGCCGGACCCGGCAGAGCTGCGGGCGGACCTGGCGCGCGTGCGGCGCAGCGGTTTCGCGCTCAACCAGGGGCGTTCGGAACGAGGGGTGGCCGCGGTCGGAGTCCCGGTGCACGGCGCGGACGGGACGGTGGTCGCCGGGTTGTCGGTGTCGATGCCGAGCATGCGCTACCAGAAGGATCGGCTGCCGACACTGGTGGCGGCACTGCGTGCGACGGCGGCCGCGTTGGAAGCGGATCTGCGCGGCTGAACCCTAATCGAGCGCAGCCGCGAAAGCCGCGTGCACGTTGAGAAATTGCTGCACCGGCAGTTCTGCCGCGATCCCGGGACATTGCGGGGCCAGTCTCTTGGCCGCCCAAGCACTCCAACGCACGTGCGCCTCGGCGACGCTCAGGTGGGCCGCTTCGGCGGCATGGCGCGCGTTCACGCCGTCCAGAATCGCCTGGTGCATCAACGCGGGCGTCGAACGTTGCTCCCACGCACGCAAGGACGCCATCGAAGAAAGCCGGTGCAGCGTCGAGGACACCGTCGGCGGTGCTGAGCGGGGCAGCGGGAACCCGCGTTTGAGCGGTCCCCTCCGCGGTGTCGCGCCATCGGCGTTGTCAGTGATCAAGCTCGTCATCAGAGTCCCTCCGACGTGCGGTTACCCGCGTCTGGGCGGGCGAAACCTTGATCGTCCGGCGGTGCGGGCGTTGCCGGGCAGCAGCGGGTCGACGTCGCCCGGATCCAGGTGCGGGTCGCGCAGCAGGGAACCGACCGCGGCTTTCGCGACGGCCAGGATCGGCACCGCGAGCAGCGCCCCGGCGATCCCGGCGACCTCCAGCCCGAGCGCGATGCCCAGCACCACGGCCAGCGGGTGCAGCCGGACCGCGCGCCCGAGCAGCAACGGCTGCAGCACGTGGCTTTCCAGCTGCATCACCGCGACGACGATCGCGAGCACGATGCCCGCCGCGACGAATCCGTCGGCGACCAGGGCGATCAGCACCGCGACCGCGCCGGTCACCACCGCGCCGAGGATCGGCACGAACGCGCCGATGAAGATCAGCGCCGCCAGCGGCACCGCGAGCGGGACCCCGACCAGCCAGACGCCGACCCCGATGCAGACCGCGTCCACGCAGGCCACCGCCACGGTCGCGCGCACGTAGCTGACCAGCGAGGCGAACCCGCGGCGGCCGGCGACGTCGATCTCGTCCCGGGTGGCGGCGGGCACGATCCGCAGGAGGAAGTGCCAGATCTGATTGCCGCTGTAGAGAAAGAAAACGAGCACGAACAGCGTCAGCAGCATCTCGGTCAGCACGCCGCCGACGGTCGCCGCGGTGGAGAGCACGCGCGCGGAGAGCTCGGCGGTGTTGCCCTGGATCGCGTTGACCGCCTTGTCGAGGAGCTGCTGCAGCTGAGGCAGGTGCAGCGGGCCGTGCTGCAGCCAGTTGTTGATGCGCCCGAGACTGGCCCCGACCTGGCTGCCCAGCTGCGGCAGGCTCGCGGTGACCGTGGTGATGACCAGCGTAAGCACCCCGCCGAGCACGGCGAGCCCGACGACGATCGCGACGAGCGTGGCCAGCGCGCGAGGCACGTGCCAGCGCACGAGCCGCTCAACCAGCGGCGCGAACAACGCCGATAGCAGAAGCGCGATTCCGATCGGGACGGTGACGCTCGCGAGGTAGCCGAGCGTCCACGCGAGGACCCCGAGCATGGTCAGCACGACGAGGAACCGCCAGCTGGCCGCCGCCGCGACCCGCAACGACCACGGCACCGCGTCGGCGGCTTCGCGACGTCGATGGCGGTTCGCGCCCGCGATCCGGCGGGTCGGGACGGTCATCTCGCCACTGCCTCTGCCTTGGCCGGCAGCGGGTCGGCGATCATGATGCCCGCGCCCGGGTGGTGGCCGGAGGCGATGGCGCCGACGAGCATCAGCCCACGCCGGCCCATCCGCGCCGGTAAATCGGCTCGCACCACATCGATCACCTCGCGCCGCGAATTCCCGGCGGAGATCACTCGCAAACGGCACGGCCGTAACCAGTCGACGGCGCGCGGCACGAACGGAGCAGCCCGGTACGGTCCATTGTGGATCTTTCGAGCCGTGCGGTTACCCCTCGGCGAGGACCCGTTCCGCGATCGCGACCATCGCCTCGGTCAGCAGCGCCATCTGGTCGCGCATGGACCGTTCCGGTTCCGCCTGCCACGCGACGAAAGCCCCGTCGAAGCCGGCGATGCCGAAGTAGTCCAGCGCCTCGCCCACCTTGTCCGCCGCTTCGGCGCCGGCGCCGGCCCACGACTGGGAGATCATCCGGCGCATGTGCCGCCGCCCGTCGGCGCGGACGCGTTCGATGATCTCCTTCACCTCGACGTCCGCGACCGCCTCGGTGCTCATCAGCAGGATCAGGTGCAGCCGCAGGAAATCGGGCTTCGCGGCGAAGACCTCGCCGGTGCGCTGCAGGAACCAGCCGAGCAGTTCGGCGGGCGGCAGGTCCTGCGGCGGATTCGCCTGCGACTCGCGCAGGTGCCGGAAGAACTCGTACGCCCCGCGTTCCATGACGGCCGACAGCAGCCCGCCCTTGGACTGGAAGTGGTGGTAGATCGCGCTTTTCGGCAGGCCGGTCTCGGTGCTCAGCACCGACATCGTCGTGGCGGAATAGCCGCGTTCGGCCATGATCCGCGACGCCGTGTCGAGGATTTCCTCCCGGGAACGCCGTCCCCGCCGGTTCCCGGCCCGCGCTGTGTCCACGCCGAGAGCATAGGGCCGCCGGTTTTCTGCACACCGGAATCGTGCGCGACGCGCTTGACGAACCCCGGCCGAGGTGTGACCGTAGCCACTAATGAACCGAACGACCGGTCCAAAACTGTGGAGCCTGGGACATGAGTGAGCACTACGACGCCGACGTCGCCGTCGTCGGATACGGCCCGACGGGCCTGGCCGGGGCGCTGACGCTGGCCGCGAAAGGCGCGCGGGTGGCCGCGTTCGAGCGGGACCAGGACGTCTACGCCCGGGCGCGGGCGGTCACGATCAACGACTGGACTATGCGGATCCTGCAGGACCTCGGCGTCGACGACCGGGTCGAGCGCGTCGTCGAACCGCAGCGGGCGCTGCGCTGGGTGACCTACGACGGCCGCGAGGTGATGCGCGTCGAGCATCCGCCCAGCACACTCGGCACGCGCGGCGGCAAGCCGCGGTTTTACAACATCTACCAGCCCGCTCTGGAAGCTGAACTGCGTCGCTGCGGCGAGGAGCACTCCGGTCTGGGCGTGCGGTACGGCGTCGAAGTTGTCGGTGTGGAGCAGGACGCCGGCGGCGTGACCGTCACCGCGCGCGACCTCGCAACGGGGGAGGAGACCACCACCCGCACCCGGTACGCGATCGCGGCCGACGGCGGCTCGTCCCCGGTGCGCAAGATGCTCGGCATCCCGATGCACGGCGACACCGGCGACACGCTCTGGATCGTCGTCGACTGCCGGGTCAAGCGCTGGTGGCCGGACCGCGATTTCCTCACGTTCTGGACCGACCGCGAACGCCCGGTCGTCGACATCGCGCTCTCGGCGGGCAACCATCGGTGGGAAATCCCGCTCAAAGCCGCTGAAACCGAGGCGGATTTCCCGAGCGGCGCTGAGGTGTGGCCGCTGCTGCGCGCCTTGGGCGTCACCGAGGACGACGTCGAAATCCACCAGTACGCGTTCTATCGCCACCACGTGCGGATGGCCGAAACCTACCGTCAGGGAAGGGTTTTCCTCGCCGGAGACGCCGCGCACCTGATGCCGCCCTGGGCAGGCGCGGGCATGCAGACCGGCATGCGCGACGCGTACAACCTGGGCTGGAAGATCGCCGGGATCGTCCGCGGCGAACTGGGCGAGGACTGGCTCGACACCTACGAGCCCGAGCGCCGTCCGTCGGCCGAGTTCTACACCGGGATGGCCGTCGCGCTGGGCCGCGTGATCAAACAGGAGGCGAGCCCGGCGGAGATCGAGGCGATGAACACCGTCCCGCCGAACCTGGTCACGCCCTGGGAACCGCCGCTCAACGCCCCGCCGACGCTCGCCGGCGGCTGGCTGCGCGGCGAGACCGGCGACGCGTCCGTCGTCGGCAGGTACCTCCCGCAGCCGCTCGCCTGCGACGCCGTCGGCCGGATCGACCGGTTGGACGCTTTGCTGCCCAAGGGTTTTGTCCTGCTCGGCAACGACCTCGACCCGTCGAACCTGCTCACGCCCGAGGAACAGGCGGGCTGGGACGCGCTAGGTGCGTCCTACGTCGCCGTCCGGCCGCGGACCGGATACACCCGCGCCGCTTCTGACCTGGTGGACCTCGAGGACGCGTTGCTCCCGTGGTTCGACCGTTACGGCGTCCAGGCGATCGCCGTGCGTCCCGACAAGTTCGTCGCGGCGGCCGACAAGACCGGCCTCGCTGGCCCCGTTTCGCAGCGTTGAAAGGAATCTCCATGCCCGTGAAAGAGCTTGCCTACGTCGTCTACGAGGTCAGCGACCTCGCCGAATGGGAACGCTTCGCGGTGTCCCTGCTCGGGATGCAGCTGGGGGAGAAGTCCGCTGACGGCTTCACTCTGCGCACCGACGAGAAGGCGCACCGCTGGATCCTCACCGAAGGCCCCGCCGACGACCTGGTCCGCAGCGGCTACGAGGTTCCGTCCGCGGCTGAGCTGGATTCCCTCGTGGCCCAGCTGCGGAAAGCGGGCGTCGAGACGCTCGAAGGCGACGCCGAGCTGGCCGCCGCGCGCCAGGTCGACCGGATCGTCCTCGTCACGGACCCGCTGGGCAACGTGCTCGAACTCGTCACCGGCCTGGCCGACGCCGAAACCCCGTTCCACAGCGACCTTCTGCTCGGCGGCTTCGTCACCGGCACCGGCGGCGCGGGGCATCAGGTGCTGCTGGCCAAAGGCATCCCTCGCGAGACCTACCTGGCGTTCTACGAGGGACTGCTCGGCTTCAAGCTCAGCGACATCATCGTCGAGGAGGTCGCTCCCGGCGTCGTCGCGGATCTGGCGTTCCTGCATTGCAATCCGCGGCACCACTCCGTCGCGTTCGGCGACATGCCGCACCCGAAGCGGACGCACCATTTCATGATCGAGGTCGCCGACATCCGCGACGTCGGCCTGGCCTACGACCGGTGCCTCGACGCGAAGCAGCCGTTCGAGATGACGCTCGGGATGCACCCGAACGACCACATGTTCAGCTTCTACGTCCGGACCCCGTCGGGCTTCTCCGTCGAATACGGCTGGGGCGGCCTGCTTATCGACGACGAGACCTGGGAAGTACGGACGCTCGACCACCTGCACTGGTGGGGCCACCGCGCGCCGGAAGCCGTCGCGGAACAGCTCGCCGGGGGTGCGCTCTGATGACTTCGCGTTACGTGCGAACCCGCGACTGGAAAATCCACTACCACGAAACCGGCGAAGGCCACCCCCTCGTCCTCCTGCACGGCGGCGGCCCCGGCGCGACCGGCTGGAGCAATTACGCGCCGAATATCGAGGCCCTGTCCCGCAATTTCCGCGTGATCGCCCCCGATATGCCAGGCTGGGGCGACTCCGACGGAGCGGACTTCGCCACGCTCGACCACGTCGAAGCCGCGACCCAGCTCCTGGACGCGCTGGGCATCGAAAAAGCCGCCTTCGTCGGCAACTCCATGGGCGGCCACACGTCGCTCCGGCTCGCCGTTGAGCGCCCGGAACGCGTGTCGCACCTGATCACGATGGGCCCGCCGATCCAGATGAAGCCATTCCTTTTCGGCGCGGGCGGCGGCCCGACCGAGGGCCTGAAGATCATGTTCGAGACCTACTCCGACGCCACCCCGGAAGGCATGCGTCGCCTGGTGGAAATCATGGTCTACGACAAGGCCCGATTTGCGACGCCGGAATTGTGCCAGGAACGCTCCGACTCGGCCCTCGCCCGCCCCGAGCACCTGCGCGCCATCGCCGCGGCGGCCCCGAAAGCTCCGATCCCGATCTGGCTGGACCTCGCGGCAGTCTCCGGGATCACCGCGCCGTCGCTGCTCATCCACGGCCGCGACGACCGCGTCGTGTCGTTCGAATCGACGCTTTTCCTGGCGGCGAATATTCCGAATTCCCGGGCGGTTTTGCTGAACCGGTGCGGGCATTGGGCACAACTGGAACATGCGGACGAATTCAACCGGCTGGTGACGGATTTCGTGCTGCACCAGTGATTCCCGGGGCCGTCTCGTTCAACGAGACGGCCCCTGTCGCTTCTGCCGGGACAGCCCCATTCTCGATACCGCGCGGTCACTTCCGCGCGTACTCGGGTCAATGGAATCCCTGGCAGAGGGGAATATCATGACGAGATCGAGAACCCTGGCAGCGCTCGCGGCCGCCGTGCTGGCGGGTGGTGCCCTGTTCGCCGCCCCCGCGGCATCCAGCGGCAGTGCGGCGCCACACCGAGCCCAGGCGCCCGCGCTGGGCATGGCGTGGCGAGGAACGGGCACCGACAACCTCATCTGGTGGTCCAGCTTCGACGGCGGCACGTGGTCGCCGCAGCAGCCCTTGACCGACCGCCGGACGGAAACCGCTCCCGCGCTGGGCCGCACCGGAGACGGCCAGCTGGTGATGGCATGGCGCGGAGCCAGCGGCGACAACCTGATCTGGTGGTCGACCTACGACGGGAGCGCGTGGTCGCCGCAGCAGCCGCTGACCGATCGCCGGACGGAAGCGTCGCCCGCGCTGGGCCGGGCCGCGAACGGGCAGCTGTTCATGACCTGGCGGGGCGCGGGCACCGACAACCACATCTGGTGGTCGACCTACAACGGGAGCACCTGGTCGCCGCAGCAGCCCTTGGTGGACCGCAGAACAGACCTCGGCCCGGCAATCGGGTGAGGCGCGGCTGACCGATCGCCCGGTCACTCCCGCAGCCGCCGACGCCACCAAGCGGCGGCCTGCCAAGGGCTGATCGAACCAACCCGCGGGTCCGGCAAGGTCCGCCGTTCGAACTCGCCGTCGAGAGGAGCGACGAGACGACGCAGTTCGGCACGAGCGCCGCGCGGCAACAGAATCAGCGCGCGCTCGAGTTCGTCCCGGGCATCGACCGGGTCGACCCACGTGAGCTCCGGTCCCGGAACGTACAGCCAACGGCCAGGCTGGTTGAGGAACTGCCGGTACCGCTCGAGTGCCAGCGCGACAGAGCCGGGCCACAGCTGCGGGTCGACCCTCTCGATGGCCTTCTGCGCTCTGCCGCTCACCCCGCGGACCGACGGTGCCGACGAGCGGAAGCGGGCACGAAACTTATCAGCGCGAACAGCGCTCGGCCGCTTACGCGGCATCTGTCCTTAGCGTCGACGTCATGTCGGCATCCTGCCACACCGTGCCGGGTCGTTGGCCTGAATCACTGCGACCAGGGAGGGCGCGACGCCGACAGCCTCCCAGTCCAGGCTGCGGGAATCACCGCTGCCGCCATGCCCCCAGACCGTCCGGTGAGAAAATACTTTATCAGCGATCATCGGACGACTCACACCGTCGGCTGACCATCGAGAGGAAGCAAAACTGCAGGTCGAGTGCAGTTTTGGGCGGCGTCCGGCGTGCCCTCCGGAGAGCGAAGGGGCCACCCGGGAGTGCCACGGCCGTGTAATACTTCATCCGATGCAGTCGTCGGCGCAGGGATGGGAGAAGGCCGTGGCGATGCCCGAAACCGCGAGTGCCGGACCGCGTCGCGCCGGGCCGGCGAATCTCAACGCGATGGCCGCGCAGGAGATCCGGCGGCGGGTCTTCTCCGGTCAGCTCCGGGCCGGGGCGAAGATCGACCAGGAGGCGCTCGCCGACGAACTCGGCATCAGCAAGCTGCCCGTCCGCGAAGCGTTGATCACCCTCGACCATGAGGGCGTGGTGGAGCACATCGCCCGCCGCGGCGCGTTCGTGGCCCGGATGACGCGCGACGACATCCGGGACCATTTCCGGGTGTTCGGCGTCGTGTCCGGATTGGCCGCGGAGCGCGCGGCGAAGAACTTGTCCCCGGAAAGCCTTAAGGCGATGCACGATCTGGCGGACCGGATGGAGTCCGCTGTGGACCGTGCCGAGCAGGAACGGCTGAACTTCGAGTTTCACCGGAGGATCAACTACGCGGCCGATTCGCGTCGGCTCCTCTCGCTGCTCGGCATCCTGGGCAAGACGGTGTCGCACGGGTTTTACGAGGCGCACGAGGACTGGCCGGACAAGGCGCGGGCCGACCACCGGCTGATCCTGGCCGCACTCTCCGCCCGCTCGGCCGCCCGAGCCCGGACGCTCGTGGAGAAACACCTCTCCGACGCGGGCGAGCGGGCAGTGGCTTTGCTTGAGCAGCAAGGATTCTGGGACCACTGACCGGCCGACGCTTCAGGTCGGTTTCTGGTCCATGCCGCCGGCGAGGAGAGCGTCGGAGACCGCAGTGCGCGCGTAGAGGACGTACAGGCCGTCGCGCCGGGCGGTGACCAGGCCCGCGTGATGGAGCGCGGTGAGGTGCTGGGACACGCAGCCGGTGGTGAGCCGGGTGCGGAGCGCGAGTTCGGTGGTGGTCGCGGGGCCGGCCAGTTCGGAGAGCAGGAGCGCGCGGGACCTGCCCAGGATTTTGGCGAGGGCGGTCAGCGGGTCGGGGCACGGATGCGGCCGGTCCCACAGCGCCGCGACGCAGCGCGTCGGGTAGCACATCGTGGGAGGCCAGCACTGCGACGTGGTGTTGCCGGTGATGGCGAGGAACGCCGAGGGATGCAGCTGGATCCCGGTATTGCTCGTCGCGGCGGGCAGCGGCAGCGGGAAGTTCCATCTGAGGGTGCGGTCCTCGTCCCAGGAGAGGTCGGAATGGAGGTTGGCGAACAGCGTGGTCAGGCCGCCGTGCGCGAGTTGCCGGGTGCGGTGGGCGAGGTCGCCTTCGAGGGCGAGCCGCAGGGTGGGCCAGTGCGGTTCGATCGCGAGCCGCCAGTACGCCTCGACTGTCGTCGCCAGCTCGGCCAGCCCCGCTTCCGGCTCCGCGCGCAGCTGAGCCAGCCGCGGTGTCGGCGGGAGGCCGAAACGGAGGTGCAGGTCGAGTTCCTGGCGGACGGATTCGGCCGGCACGGCGCGCAGCCGCGCCAGCTCCGCGGTCATGACCGGCGTGTAGGGCGGCGGCGCCAGGAACGCGGGCACCGGCTGCCCGGGACGGACGAGTTCCGTCAGCAGCGTGAGGTCGACCCCGCGGTCGCGCACGATCTTGCGCACGCGCCGGGTCCACGGCTGATGCAGCGGAAATCGCGAGACCGGCGACAGCAATGTGCGGATACTGAATACGGTCTCGGTCAGCGGTGACGATGCGGCAAGGGTCGTCCGGGCGATCCCGCGGTGCGACAGCCTGATCTCAACCACGAATCCTCCCCTGATTCATGATCCTTTTTAGCCTGGGCTAAAAAGCTGGCGATTCACGCCCGCTACGGCGAATGTAGCAACGGACGACATCCGATGAAGCAGTTTTCTGGGGTGTGGATGTTCCGGTCGCGGCGCTGCTTCCGGGAGCGGGTGTCGCCGACGGTGACGCGTTTCTCGCCGCGGACTCGGATCATCGATCTGAAGGGGGGCAAGGTGGGGACGGATTTCTACGCTGGGCGACGGCCGCGGGGGCGGCCGGGTGACATTTCCTGCTTTCCGGTGGTTGCGCCGAGGGGAGTGGCGGCGGTGAAGATCGGGAGCGCCTTCCGGGGTTCGGTTCGTGCCGAGACCTGTTGCGCTGCTTGATTTTCCCGTGCTCACGACGGCGAAAAGCCGCGGACGGGGCACGTCGCGCGACAGTTCAGCCGTGCACGCTCGAGCCCGTGTTGTCGGGCTTGAGTGCGTCCAAGCCCGAGCCGGGCTAATTGGCGGCCTGTCGTGCCAATTAATCAGCGAATGACATCCGAAGCTGGCGGCGGAGTGCCCGGCGCCCGTTTCGATTAATCGCGCCCGCCGTCGAGGCGGCACGAAAGTTCCGGGGCGTCTTCTTCCCGGTTGTCTGTTTTCGAGGGAATCGCCGATTCGCGCGTTCCCGGTTTCGCATTCGAAGGAGTTGTTTCGGCATGTCCAATCTTCCCGACAGCGCGAGCATCGTCGATCTGGCCAAGGCCATGGGGGTCAGCGACGCCGACATCGCGAACTTGCCCAACGACGTCAAACAGCTGACCAAGGGACAGCTGCTGGCGCTGTGGGGCGCCGGCGACACCGCGGCCGCCGCCAGCGCGTACAGCGGCGGCACCGCACAGGCTCCGACCCGCAGCGCCGGGGGCGACCTGAACCTGAGCCTGCAGGACGTCACCGCGATCCAGAGCGTGTTCACCCCGGAACGGGTGAGCGCGGCAGTCGGTTCAGGACAGTCGTCGGGCGTCGCCGCAGCCGCGGACGACGGCATCTCGTGCTGCACCTGCACGCCGTGCTGCACCTCGGCCACCATGCTGGTCGAGGCAGGGTGAGGCGGCGGGCACCGGTCCGAGCGAACTGACCGCCAGCCCCCGGCCGCCGTGCCGGGGGCCTCCCGGCCCTTTTGGAGCATCCGCCGTGCGCATCCTGCTGATCTGGCCGCTGGCCAGCACCGAACCCGAATGGAACGCCGACCTCGGCGCGATCTCGGAACCGTTGTCCCTGGAGTACCTCGCCTCCGCCGCCCGGCTGCGCGGCCACGAGGTGCGCATCCTCGACCTGCGGCTGCATCCCGACGATCTCGAAAGCGTGCTCGGCCAGTTCCGTCCGGACCTGGTCGGGGTCACCGCGTACACGATGCACGTGCTGGCCGCCTTGGCCGTGTGCCGGACCGTCCGGGCGATCCTGCCGAAGGCGCGCACGGTCATCGGCGGACACCACGCCACCTTCCTGCCGGAGGACTTCTTCGCCGCCGAGATCGACTACGTGGTGTGCGGCGAGGGCGTCGGCCCGTTCCGGCAGCTGCTCCACCGGCTGGAAGCGGACGCACCCGTGGCCGGGATCGGCGGGCTGCGGTCGCGGATCGACGGGAAGTTCGCCTCCGGCGGGCCGGAGGCCCCGTTCGAAGTGGACTCGCTCCCGCTGCCGGACCGCACACTCACCGGCGCGGACCGCGCGTCCTACTTCATCGACTGGATGCGGCCGATCGCGTTGGTGCGCACCACGGTCGGCTGCCCGTTCCGCTGCAACTTCTGCTCGCTCTGGCAGCTCATGGGCGGGCGGTACTACATGCGCGACATCGACGAGGTGGTCGCCGAACTGGCGGAGATCCCCGAAGAGTTCGTGTTCCTCGTGGACGACGAGGCGTTCATCAACGGGCGCCGGATGCGCGAGCTCGCCGCCGCGATCGCCGCCGCCGGCGTGCGCAAACGGTTGTTCGCCTACTGCCGGATCGACTCGCTGCTGCGCAACCGGGACGTTCTCGCCGCGTGGCGCGACATCGGGCTGGAACGGATCTTCGTCGGCATCGACGCGATCACCGAAAAGGACCTGGGCGAGTACCGGAAGAAGACCCGGCTCACCCAGATCGAGGAAGGCATCCGGGCCGCCGAAGAACTCGGCATCGAGATCTTCGCCCAGTTCGTGGTGAACACCGACTACGAGCCGCGCGACTTCCGCCGGCTGGTGAAGTTCATCGAGCACCACCGGATCCGGTTCCCGACCTTCACGGTGCTCACTCCGCTGCCGGGCACCGAACTGCTGGCCGACTTCGAGTCCGTGCTGGCGAGGCAGGCGAACGGACGACCCGACTGGGACCAGTTCGACTGCCAGCACGCGGTAACCCGGACCCGGATGCCGCTCCAGGAATTCCACGACGCCTACCGGGCGCTCTACCGGCGTTTCCGGGACCGTTCCGGCGAATTCCGCGCTCAGCACACCGCACCGGCGGAACCCGCGATCGAGACCACCCGGAAAGCGAGCTCGTGGTGACTGAAAGCCTGACCGAACAGACCCGCGGCACCACAACCGCCGCCCCGCCCCGGGATCGCCTGGTGGCACTGCCCGTGCAGCTGATCCCGCTGGACGATGCCGTGCTGCTGCGTCGCGGCGGTGCCGAACTGAAGATCGCCGGGGCGGGCGCGCAGGCCGCGCTTACCGAACTGCTGCAGGCTTTCCGTGCGCCCGGCGCCACCGTGGCGGAGGCGCTGGAGGGCTTCCCCGAGTCGGATCGGGCGGAGCTGGGCACCCTGGTGACCGAGCTGCGCAAGCGCAGGCTGCTGGTTGCCGCGGATGTGCCGTGGGAGGACGACCGTGCCGACGTTTTCTATTGGCACGTCGGCCAATCCGCGCGCACAGTCCGGCAGACGCTGGCTTCCCGCGCGATCACCGTGATCGGGGTCAACACCGTGTCGCAGCGGCTGGTGCCGGCGCTGACCGCACTCGGGGCCGCCGACGTCCGGCTGCTGGATTTCCCCGAACTGCGCAATACCGCTCTCACCCCGCAGGACCTGCTGCGCGACGGCGTGGGCACGGCCGGTCCGGACTGGCTGGACCAGGCGGGTCCGGACACCGTGCACTGCGTGATCGCCGCGTCCGACTTCGGCCGGGTGCCGAGCCTGCGGCCGTGGAACCGGTTCTGCGCGCAGGCCCGGCTCCCGTTCCTGCCCGTGGTGCAGGACAACCTGGTCGGCACGATCGGGCCGCTGGCCGTCTTCGGCGAGACACCCTGCTACGAATGCCTTCGGGCGCGGGAGGCCTCGCAGCTGGACGACCCGGACGCGCACCGGGCGGTCGAACCGGAGGCCTGGGCGGGGCAGCGGTTCACCGCCGCGCACCCGGCCGCGTCCGCGGTGCTGGCGGAACTGGCCGCGGTCGAGGTGTCCAAATGGTTCGGGGGCGGACGTCCGCCCACCCGGCAGGCCGGAACGCTGATCGAGGTCAACGTGGCCGAGCCCGCGGTGCGCACCCGACGGGTGCTGCGGATTCCGCGCTGCCCGGTCTGCAGCCCGGCGAACGCGCACGCGGCCACCGCGATCCGGATGAACGGGTCGGATCTGTGATGACCGCGCCGTCGCAGATCCGGCCCGGGCTGGCCGACATCGTGGACCGTCTCGTCGATCCGAGGGTCGGGGTCGTCGCCTCGGTCAGCGAGGTGCACCGGGATCCCGGCGCACCGGATTTCTTCCACTACGGCGCATTGGCGGCCAACACCGGTCCGCTGACCGGCCGGAACAACTTCCGCTCCACCGGCGGCGCCGCCGCGACGCGGCAGGACGCCGTGGCCAAGGCCGTCGGCGAGGCGGTGGAGCGGTACTGCTCGGCGTGGTACGAGCTGGACGAGCTGCCGCTGACTTCGGCGGCTGCGGCCGGATTCCCTTGCGTGGCAACGGAGGAGTTCGCGCTGTACGACCCGGCGCAGTTCGCCTGGCCGGATTTCGCGCCCGAGCCGTTCACCGAGGACACCGTGGTCCGGTGGACGCCGATGACCGACTTCCACACCGGGCGGCGGGTGCACGTGCCCGCGGCCCGGGTGTACATGCCGTACTTCTTCTACACCGGCAGCGGGGACGCGCCGATCTGCCAGCCGATCTCCACCGGGCTGGCCTGCCACGGCGGCTGGTCGCGGGCCGCGCTCGCCGCCGTGTGCGAGGTGGTCGAACGGGACGCGATCACGATCGCCTGGCAAGCGATGCTCTCCCCGCCGCAGATCATGATCGAGACGCTGCCCGACGAGCTGTACGACCTGGTGGCGCGGTTCGAGCGCGCGGCGGCGGAGGTGACGCTGTTCGACCTGACCCTCGACCACGGGGTGCCGGTGGTGCTGGCCGCGCTGCGCAGCCGCCACTCCGGCGGTCCGGCGCTGGTGGTGGCCGGTTCGGCGGCTGTGGACGCGCACACGGCCGTGCGCAAGGCCCTGGAGGAACTCGCGCACACCCGCCGCTACTCGCAGCTGATCTATACGAGGTTGCCGAGGCTGCGGCCGGATCCGCCGTTGCACCGCACCGTGACCGGGCAGCGGGAGCACCTGAATTTCTGGGCCGACCACGCGAACCTGCCGCTGGCGGACTTCCTCTTCGCCGGGAAGCAGCGGTCCGACTTCGAGGATCTGCCCGACCTGGGCACCGGCGACGCGGCGGGCGACCTCGACACCGTGTGCGCCCGCGTCGCCGCGGCCGGGGAGCGCGTCCTGCTCGCCGACCTGACCACGCCCGATGTCGGCGAGCTGGGTTTGTCCGTGGTGCGCGCCGTGGTGCCGGGGATGCATCCGCTGCAGCTGGGCCACGGGCTGCGCGCACTCGGCGGACACCGGCTGAGGACGGTTCCGCAGAGCCTCGGCCACCCCGGCCTCGACCCGGCCGCCGGGGACAACCCCGCGCCGCACCCCTATCCGTGAGGACCTGATGTGACGACCCAGGAACTGTGGGACCAGCTGACCCATCCGCCCGCGCCCGAGGACGAGCTGTGGAGCGTGTTCCACGAGAATTCTAAGACCACGCGGCATTTCCTGGCGCTGCCGGACGCGGCGGTGCTGGCCAGGATGCGGCAGCTGCACGAAACGCTGGAGTACGCGCAGTACCCGGCGGTGCCGCTGCCGGAGCGGCCCCGGCCGCTGACCGCCGAACTGGGTCCGGTGCTGCGCGGCCGGACCAGCGTCCGCGAGTTCGCACAGTCCACTGTGGACTTCGACGCGCTCGCCTCGGTGCTGCACCACGCGTACGCGGTGAACCGCCCGGCCGGTGGCGGCCAGCCGCGGTCGTTCCGCACGACGCCCTCGCCCGGTGGCCTGTACCCGCTGGAGGTGTACCTGCACGCGACCGGGGTGACCGGGCTGCGTTCGGGGCTCTACCACTACGACCCGGCGGGTGCCGTGCTGCGCCACCTGCACGACGGGGACCTCACGCGCGACCTCGCCGCCTGCTACGTGCAGCGCGAGATCGTCACCGAGGCCCGGATCCTGGTGTTCCTCACAGCCTGGTTCGAGCGGGCGACTTTCAAATACGGCGACCGTGGTTACCGGTTCGCGTTGCTGGAGGCCGGGCACGTGGCGCAGAACCTCGGCCTGGCCGCGGCGGCGCTCGGGCTCGGCGCGGTCAACCTCGGCGGCTACTTCGACCACGAACTCGACGATCTGCTGCGACTGGACGGTGTGACCGCCTCGACCGTGTACTCCCTGGCTCTCGGCCCGGTGGCCGGCGATGACTGAACCGCCGCTGGTGGCTGACCTGACCCTGGGCTCGTGGCAGCCGCACGGCGCGGCCCGCCAGATCGCCGCCCAGCTCGCCGTCCCGTTCGTCCTGCCGGAACTCGCTGCCTACGGCGAGGATCCGTTTGCCGCCCCGGGCGCGGCCGGGCACGGCGGCCGGATCAGCGGCGGCATCGACGTGGAGGCCGCGGGCGACGCGGGGGTGCTGGCGGCTGCGGGGTTCGCCGAAACAGCTCTGGCCGTCCTGGGCGACCGCGCCGCGGAGACCACCCTGGTACTGCTGCCCGGCGATTCAGCGGAGCCCGAAGACTTGGCGTACTTGGATTTCCTCGCCGAGGGCCTGCGCGCCGCCGGTGGCCGCGTGGTCTCCGGCTCGGTCTGGGATGAGCCGGCCGCGCCGTCGGCCGCGCGGATTCTCGGACTGGTGCCCGGTTTGCTCGATCCCGTGTTGGTGCTGGCGTTGCAAGTGGACGCGGCCGGACTGGACGGACTCGTGGCGCTGCGCGGCGGCCAGCTGCTGATACCGCCGGGCTGGCGCGCCGGGGGAGCCCAGCGGGACTACGACGAGCTGGCAGCCCGGTCGGCGGGCGTGCCGTGGCTGCACGCCTACGCCCGCTTCCATGGCAGCCCGGATCCCGCCGATGCGGGACGGCTGGCCCGAATCGCGTGGTCGGCGCTGCGTGCGGGCGCGGGCGGTCTGGCCGTCCGGCTCGCCGAGCGCGCGGCGGAACGCGCCCCGACCCCGCTCCGGCGCGCTGCCGTGGAAGCGGGGCTGCAGGCCATGCGGATCGCGTTGTGCCGCTACGCCGAAGCCGCTGCCGTGCCGGATCCCGATCCCGCGCTTCCCGCGCAGCTGTACGGATTCCTCGGGCAAGCCAAGGGTTGGGGACTCGCCATGACCGCGGAGGCGGCCGACGCGCTGAAGTACCTGACCCGAGCGGCCGAGCTGCGGCCGGACGCGCGAAAGCGGGAACGGCTGTACCTGAGCAACATCACGGCGCTGGCTCTGTTGCGCGGCGGGCAGCCTGCCGAGGCGCTGGCGGCCGAGCGCGACATCGAGCGCCGTGCCGCCTTGCTGCGGCCGCGTGACTTCGGGCTGGAGTACGTCAATCGCATCAACCAGGCCCGGCTGTACCGGCGGCAAGGCGATCACGTGCGGGCCCGGGAGTACTACGAGCGGGCTTTCGCGACGGTCGAGGGCGTTCGGACCGACAGCGATGCGGTGCATGCCAACGTATGCCTTGCCCGCGTCGCGGAGGCTGCGGGCGAACAGAAGCGGGCGTGGCGGTTGTGGCTGCGGGCGGCGCTGCACTGGCTGGCGATGCCCGTACCGGAGGCGCTGGCCTGGCGGGTGGCGACCGCGATCCTCGGCTCCCGGCCCGGCATCGGCGACGATCTGGTGGAGCCGGTGGCACGCGCGCTGCTGGACCGGCTGCCCCCGGCCAGGCTCGCCAGCCCGGCGCGGTTCCTGCGGCGGCCCGAGTCTCCGGAATGGCTCGCTGCCGCGGACGGCTGGTGTGTGTACGGGCTTGCGAAGGCCGGCCGAGTTCGCCCGGTTCAGGACCGCCCGGCCGTACGCGAACTTCGGCAGACGGTGCACGCGCTGCTGCTGGCCGCGTGCCCGGACGAACGGCTGGCGCGGGCTGAATTCCTTGCCGTGCCGGACAATCAGGGCCGCGAACTGCCCGAGACCAAGGCAGGCGCGATCGGCATGGGCGTGCTGGACGGCGTGCGGACGTGGCTGCTCGCCGGGCAGGTCGTGGAACTCTCCGACGCCGAGTACTCGCGGCTGCGCGCCCGGATCCGGGTGTCGATGGGACCCGCGGTGGCCGCCGTCGAACCCCGTCCGTCCGGAGTTCGAGTGCATTTCCGCCGCTACCGGCCGCCGCTCGACCTCACACCGGCTCAGGCCGCGGCGCTGCCTCGCGAGGGCAACGCACCGCTGTGCCCGGAGAGCGCCGCATTGCTCGCGGCACGAGTGCTGGTCGCCGATTTGGAGGACGCATGTACGCAGGGTGGTATCAAGCAGCCTTCGAACATGAGCTGCACCCCGGGCTGACCCCGGTCGATCTCGGACCGGCGCGGATCGTGCTGGCGCGCACACCGGACGGGCTCCGCGCCGCCGATGCCGCCTGCCCGCACCGAGGGGCGCACCTGGGACACGGCGGGCAGCTCGACGGGTCGGCGATCGTCTGTCCCTTCCACGGCAAGCGGATCGGGATCGGCGAGCAGGCTCCGGGCCGGTACCGGGTCCGCGAGCACGCGGTGCTCGGCTATGGCGGCCTGGTGTTCGCGGGCTGGGAGACCGGCGACGGCGGGCCGTTCGCCGAACTGCTGGACAAACTCGCGGTCACCCATCTGTTCCTTCCCGGGTTCACGCTTCCCGCGCGGGTGCGTGCGGACCTGGTGATCGAGAATGCCTTTGACGGCACGCATTTCCGCCCGGTGCACGGCATCGGCGAGGATCCCGGGCTCACGCTCGTCCCCGGCGATCGGGACAGCCTCACCGCGCGTGGGGTGTTCGTGCTGCCCAAGTCCGAGTGGCAGCGCGGCGGCGAGAAGTCCGTCGCGGTCCCGTTCGAGGCGACGGCCTACAGCCCGCACGTGGTCGTGTCCCGGATGGGCGGCGACTACCCGTATGTGGCCATTACGGCGGCCACGCCTCGGCGCGAGGGCGGCTGCGTGATCCGGTTCTCCCTGGCAGTGCCGCTGTCCGCGCACGAAGCGATGCCCGCGCAACGCAGCGAGGAGCTGTACCGGTATCTGCTGGAACGCAGCCGGGCCGGGGTGGAACAGGATCTGCCGATCTGGGAGAACCTGATCGACGTCGAGCCGGACTACGACAACGCCGACCGGACGGTGCTGGCCTTCCGCCGGTTCCGCGACCAGTTCCGGAGCGCCTGAGTGAACGTCACGCTGACCGGAAGCCGCCGCGCCGTCCCGCCCGGCGCGACCTTGGCCGGACGACCCGAGCCGACGCTCACCGCCGAGGTCACCGTGCTGCTCCGGAACCGCACGCCGCTGGCCCCGCGGCCGGGAATGCGGCTGTCGCGGGCGGAACTCACCGCGCGGCACGGCGCGGATCCGGCTGATGCCGAAGCGGTGACCGCCTTCGCCGCCCGGCACGACCTGACCGTGCTCGGCACCGATCTCGCCCGGCGCACCATGACCCTCTCCGGCACGCTCGCCGCGCTGTCCGCCGCGTTCGGGGTGGAGTTCGGCTGGTACGACTCGCCCGCCGGACGGCATCGCGGCCGGGAAGGCGTGATCAGCCTGCCCGCCGACCTGGAACCGGTGATCGACGGCGTGTTCGGCTTGGACGAACGCCCCGCCGCCCGCCCGCACAGCAGCCTCGCCGACACCACAGATCCGGCAGTGCTCAGCGCGGCGGATATCGCGGTGCTGTACGGATTCCCGGCGAATTCCGACGGCACCGGCCAGACCATCGCGCTGATCGAGCTGGGCGGCGCACATCGTCCCGCCGACACCGCGGCCTACTGCGCCGGACTCGGCCTGCCGGTGCCCGGCATCGAGACCATCAGCGTGGACGGCGCACCGACCGACCCGGGCGCGGTTCCGCCGAACAACTCGAACAGCTCGGACAGCGAGGTCGCGCTGGACATCCAGGTCGCCGCGGCGGCGGCACCCGGAGCGGCGCTCGCGGTCTACTTCGCGCCGAACACCGAGCGCGGTTTCCTGGACGTCCTGTCCACCGCCATCCATGACGCTGCTCGCAACCCGTCGGTCCTGTCGATCAGCTGGGGAGCGGCCGAAGCGTTGTTCACCGCGGCGGCCCAGCAGGCCTTCGACCAACTGTTCGCCGAGGCGGCCTTGCTGGGGATCACCGTGTGCTGCTCGACGGGCGACGCCGGGTCCGGAGCCGGCCAACGCGACGGCCGGGCACACGTGGAACTCCCCGCCAGCAGCCCTCATGCCTTGGCCTGCGGCGGCACTACCCTCACCGTCAGCAGCGGCGCCATCGCAGGCGAAGTCGTGTGGCAGGGCCAATACGGTTCGAGCGGCGGCGGGATCAGCGAAGTGTTCGGCCCGCCCGGCTGGCAGCGCGACGCCAGCGTGCCCGCGTGCGCGAATCCGGGTGGCGCGGCCGGACGCGGCCTGCCCGATCTCGCGGGCAACGCCGATCACGCCACCGCGTACCGGATCGTGGTGGCCGGCAGTTCGCGGGCGGTCGGCGGGACCAGCGCCGTGGCCCCGTTGCTCGCGGCGCTGACCGCTCGGATCAACCAGACGCTCGGCCGCCGCGCGGGCTGGATCGCCCCGTTGCTTTACAACTCGGCCGTCCGGTCCGTGTTCCGGCCGGTCCGGGAAGGCAGCAACGGAGCCTATCGGGCGGGCGAGGGCTGGAATCCGTGCACCGGCCTCGGGGTTCCCGACGGCAGCGCATTGCTCGCCGCGCTCACCGACCTCATTCCCACGACGACCGAGGAGCAGCCAGGATGAGTTTCAGCCTTTTCGGCGGCAGCCGGCCCGCCTTGCCCGCCGGGTGGCGGCAGGAATCCGTCACGACGGTCATCGGCGGAACCGATCTGGTCGCCGCCGAGCCCGGGGACGGCGCCACGCTCAAGCTCACCTCGGTCATCGGCAAGATCCGGGTCGCCGTGCCCGCCGGAACCCCGGTGACGCTGCGCGGCTGGAGCCTCCTCGGCGAGCGCCGCAACCAAGCCGCCGAGGGCGGCGGCAAGCCGGTCACCGTCGTCGCCTCGACGGTCATCGGCGAGGTGGAGATCGTCGAGTCGGCCTGAAACCGTCCGCAGCACCAGGAGGAATCCATGCCCGCAGACCAGACCGGAGCAGCCACCGCGCGGTACGCGATCGTGGCCGTGCTGGCCGGGATCGTGGTGCTCGCACTGCTGGACGTCGTCGTGATCTGGAAATTCCACGGCGACACCGCGAGCACCGTCGGCCTCATCGGGGCGGTCGACACCCCGATCGGCGTACTCGTCTCGGCTTATTTCGGCTTCAAGACCGGTTCCGACGCGGGAGCCGCGGGCCGGGCCGCCGCCGAACAGGCCCGGCAGACCGCGACCGAACACCTGGTGTCACTGGCCGGGCAGATGGCCCCCGAAACGGCGGGTCCCGCGTTGCGTGCCTTGGGTATACCGTCGGGAACCTGACTGAGACGAGGCGAAGACATGCGGCAGGACAAGCCGTTCTTCGGACTGGACGCCCCGCCGATCGTGGCGGCGTATACCGCGCTCGCTCTCGCGGGCGCGGCGCTGATCGTGCTCGAACTGACCGGCGTCGTGCACCTCGGCGGTGTCGGATACTGGCTGGCCGCGGTGGGCGTGCTGGTCGCCGGCGCGATGGTCTACAGCTCGCTGCGCGGAAAACTGACGGTCCGCGACCGGCTGCTGCGGCGGCTGCGGATCCGGCCGGACGACGACGTACTCGACCTCGGCTGCGGGAGCGGCTTGATGCTGCTGGGCGCGGCGAAGATCGCGACCGGGGGAGAGGCGGTCGGCATCGACCTGTGGCGCGGCGCGGACCAGGCGGGCTCCACCCGCGAACGCTGCATGGCCAACGCGCGCATCCTCGGCGTGGCCGAGCGGGTGCGCCTGATCGACGGCGACATGAGCGAGCTGCCCTTGCCGGACGCGTCGGTGGACGTCGTGCTGGCCTGTGTGTCGATCCACAACATCCACGACAAGTCGTTGCGGCAGAAGACAATCCGCGAAGCCGCCCGCGTGCTGCGCCCCGGCGGCAAGCTCGGCGTGATCGACTTCAGCCGGACCAAGGAACACGCGCACACCGCGACCGCCGCCGGGCTGGCCGACGTCGACCGGTCGGGATGGACGTTCGCCATGTACCCGCCGGTGCGCACGGTGACCGCGACCAAACCGGCCTGATCCGGGTGGTCTTGACGGCTCGGCCTGGTATGGGTCGCGATTGAATCGCTGGCTGCGTCGCCAGACCGCGCGCAGCGGCCTGATCCGGGCGCTCAGGAGAGCCCGGCCCGGCACGCGTCTCGATCTAGCCGCTTGCCGCGTCGCCACGCCCGCGCGCGCCGGTCAGGAGATCTCGTCCCGGTATGGGTCGCGATCGAACCGCTGGCTGCGTCGCCACGCCGCGCGCACCGGCCTGAACCGGGCACTCAGGAGAGCCCAGCCCGATACGCGTCGCGATCGAACCGCTCGCCACGCCGCCACACTGCGCGTACCGACCGGGTGGCCGTGATGTCGCTGGTCGGATCACCGTCGACCAGCAGCAGGTCCGCCTGCTGCCCCGGCGCGATCCGGCCCCGTCCGGCCAGCCCGAACACCCGGGCGGGCTCGCTGGTCGCCGCGGCGAGGGCGGCCAACGGGGAGAGCCCGGCCCGCACCAGCAACTCCAGTTCGCGGTGCACGCTGGCACCCGCGGTCGTGCCGGGATTGGGCGTGTCGGTGCCCGCCAGCAGCGTGCCGCCGTGGCGGTGGATGAGCCGCGTCGTCGCGAGTGCGTTCTCGAGCCGGCCCTGATCGCGGTCGGCGGCGAGGCCCGGCAGGCTCGCCGGATGCAAGTACGGGCGGATCCGGGGATCTTCGGCCAGCCCGCCGCCGTCCCGGCCCTCGAATTGAACCAGCGTCGGCACCACTGCCGTACCGGATTCGGCGATGGCCGCGGCGATTTCCGCGTCGCCGGGCACGTCAGTGAAGACGTGCGCCAGCACATCGACGCCCGCTTCCAGCGCCGTGACCGTGGCGGCCCGCGTGCTCACGTGCGCCACGGCAAGCAAACCGTGCTCGTGCGCGGCCCGAGTCAGCGCCGCGACCACCTCCGGCCGCAGACACGGCAGGTTCTGGCCGTACGCTTGCCCGTCCTCGATGATGATCTTGAGGTAATCGGACCCCTCGGCGACCCGATCCCGCACGAACGCCGCCGCCTCTTCCGGCTCGGCGAGCGTGGGGTACGGCGGGTAGACGCCGCTTTCGACCAGCATCGCCGGATACCCGCCCGGCGCGCTGGCCCCGGTGCCCGCCGACCGCACCTCGGCCATCCCGGCGCGCCGCGCGGACGACGCCCGCAGCGTCGCCGCGATTTCCGGCGAGGAGAACATGTCCAGCTCCGTGGTCACGCCCAGCGCCAAGGCCTGAATCGGCGAGCCGGGAAAGGAATGGGTGTGGCAATCGACGAAACCGGGCAGGAGCGTGCCGCCGGATGCGTCGACCACCCGCGCGCCAGGCGGCACCGGCACTCGCGCCCCGACCTCCGTGATCCGCTCCCCGTCAATCACCACCTCGCCCCGGCCGCCCTCGCCGTCGACGATCCACGCTCCGCGGATGACCGTGATCACGTTCGCCCCCGTCCAGTGTGGACGCTCACTGGCAAATGAGCCTCTCCCTGTTGTGCGAATTCATATTTTATGGCTCCTCCGGGTACCCGTTACGGTCAAATTCATGGAGCGGAACTTTCAGTCGGCCGAAGAACTCACGGCTGCTTTGCGTGCTGGTGAAGTGACGTCGGAGGAGCTGACCGACGAGGCGATCGCCCGCATCGAGCGGGAAGACAAGGCGCTCAACGCGATCTGCGTGCCGGACTTCGACCGTGCCCGCGCCGCCGCGCGGGAGGCCGACCAGGCGCGCGCCCGCGGCGAGGACCGGCCGCTGCTCGGCATCCCGGTGACGGTCAAGGAGTGCTACAACGTCACCGGACTTCCCACGACCTGGGGCATGCCGCAGCACCGGGACTTCATGCCCGCCGAGGACGCGGTCCAGGTGTCGCGGCTCAAGGCGGCGGGCGCGGTGATCCTGGGCAAGACCAACGTGCCCTTGGGCTTGCAAGGCTTGCAGAGCTCCAACCCGGTCTACGGCACCACCAACAACCCGTGGAACCACGACCGCACCCCCGGCGGCTCCTCCGGCGGTTCGTCGGCTGCCCTCGCGGCCGGCTTCGGCGCACTGTCCATCGGCTCCGACATCGGCGGCTCGCTGCGCACCCCCGCGCATTTCTGCGGCGTCTACGGACACAAGCCGTCCCTCGGACTGGTCGCGAACCGCGGCATGGTCGCTCCGCCCGGGCCGGCGTTGCCGGTCGACCTGGACCTCGCCGTCGTCGGCCCGATGGCGCGCACCGCCCGAGACCTCGCGCTCCTGCTGGACGTCATGGCCGGACCGGACCCGCTGACGTACGGCGTGGCGCACGAGTTAGCCCTGCCGCCCGCACGCCACGAACAGTTGAGCGACTTCAGGGTCCTGATCCTCGAAGACCATCCGCTCATCCCGACCAGCGCCGCGGTCCGGGCAGGCGTGAACCGGGTAGCCGACGCCCTGGCTGACGGCGGGGCCAGCGTCGAACGCCACAGCGCGCTGCTGCCCGACCTGACCGAAGCCGCGGCCCTCTACACACAGCTGCTGTTTTCAGGCTCCGTCGCGCGTTTCCCCGTCGACGCGTACGAACAGCTGCAGACCCGCGCCGCCGGACTGAGCGCCGACGACCAGTCCCTCGACGCGTCGCGGTTGCGCGGAATGGTGCTCACCCACCGCGATTGGCTGGAGGTCAACAACCGCCGAGAACTGCACCGCCACGCCTGGCGGCAATTCTTCGCCCAGTTCGACGCGGTGGTGTGCCCGGTGACGCCGACGCCCGCGTTCCCGCACGACCACAATCCCGATCTGCTGGCCTGCCGGCTCGACATCGACGGGGTCGAATACCCGTTCTTCGACCAGCTCGTCTGGGCCGGTGTGGCCACCATGCCCGGCCTGCCCGCGACGGCGATGCCCGCGGGCCTGTCCGCCGAGGGGCTGCCGGTGGGGGTGCAGCTGGTCGGGCCGATGTTCGAGGACCGGACGCCGTTGAAGCTGGCCGAGCTGCTGGAGGAGCGGATCGGCGGGTTCCAGGCCCCGGCGTAGGGGGATCGGTGTTCGCCTCGAAGGCGAGGGGTTCGAGGCGAACACCGACGGGCGCTTCCAGTTTCCAGTCCAACATTCCGTTGCGGGCGAAGGCGATCTCGGAGCGGATCAGCGCCAGCAGCCGTCCCGTCCGGAGTTCTCGGCGATCTCCCGCGCGGAGCCCGTGGTGTCGGGCTGAAGGATCGCCTCCCGGTGCCGTCTCGTTCGTCTAAGCTCCTCAGTGGACGGTCAGGACCAGGTGACCGGAAGTTCGTGCACCCCATAGATGTTCATGTTCGTCCGCAACGGAACCTCAGCCGCCGGAACCGCGAGCCGCAGTCCGGGGAAGCGGCGCAGCAGCCCCTCAAACCCGGCCCGCATCTCGATCCGAGCCAGCTGCTGCCCGAGACACTGATGGACCCCGTGCCCGAACGCCACCTGCCCCCGGACCTTCCGGTGCAGGTCGAGCACATCGGGGTTCTCGAAGTGAGCCGGATCGCGGTTGGCGGCGAGCAGCGACACGACCACAGTCGACCCAGCCGGAATCGTCTCGCCGGCGATCTCGACGTCCTCGGTCGCATAGCGGTAGAAGATGTCAGCCACCGACAGGTAGCGCATCAGCTCCTCCACCGCATTCGGGAAGAGCGTCGGGTCGGCGCGCAGTTCATCCAGCCGCGCAGGGTTCTCCAGCAGCGCGAACGCCCCCAGCGACAGCATGTTCGCGGTCGTCTCGTGCCCGGCCAGCAACAGCAGGAACGCCATGCCGGTCAGCTCTTCGATGCTGAGATCCGAGTCGCGGGCCAGGTCGGACAGGATGTCCTCGCCCGGCTCAGCGCGCTTGTCCGCGCACAGCTGGCCGAGGTAGCCCATCATCCCGCCGAACGCGGCCATCTTGTCTTCGAGGTTCACGTCCCGTTCCATGAACTTCGACGAGTTCGCCTGGAAGGTCTCGCGGTCGGCATACGGAACGCCGAGCAGCTCGCAGATCACCAGCGACGGCACCGGCAGCGCGAACTCCCGCACGAGGTCTACCGGCGGCGCCAGCTGCGCGACCGCGTCCAGCTGCTGTTCGGTGATCTTGACGATGCCGTCTTCGAGCTGCTTCATCCGCTTGACGGTGAACGCGCCGGTGAGCTTGCGCCGCAACCGGGTGTGGTCGGGGGTGTCCATGCTGATGAACAGGCCGGGGATCTGCGGCGACGGCTCGGTGGCGACCGGCATTCCCGGCGTCTCGTACGGCACGTGGACCACGCCGAGGTCCAGGCGGTTGCTGAACCGCGCGTCGGACATCACCTGCCGGACCGCGTCGTAACCGGTGATCAGCCAGCCCTCGTGGCCGTCCGGGAACAGCATCGGGCTGACCGGGCGGGTTTCGCGCAGCGCGGTGATCGCGGCGGGCGGGTCGAACGGGCCGGCGTCGCGGTCCATCGGCAGGCCCTTGACCGGGGAAAGCTGCTGGCTCATCGGGAATCCTCTCGTGGTGGCTTGATGTCACCACGATCGCCGAGAGCCCAGACACCGGGCGGTCACGGCGCTGACACGAGCCGGGAGCCGCGTCAGGGTGCGAGGGGCGCCGTGACCAGTTCGGCCCACGGCGCTGCCGTGCCCTCGCGGGTGGCCTGGTCGAAGGCTTCTTCGCTGAGGTGGTTGCGCGCCTCCTGCTCGATCCGCGTCACGTCCGGGTTGGACAGGTCCTTCCGGCCCAGCACCTGCGAGCTCGCCGCCAGCAGGCGCGCGGCGTGGTCGTACTGCGCTCGCCGCAGCGCCAGGTCAGCGACTCCGACGACCATCTGCGCGATCACTGGCGCGCGTCCGGTTTCCGCTGCCGCGTCGCAGGCCGCGGCACGGTGTTCGCGCGCCTCGTCGAGGTCGGCGGTGAACCAGGCGCGCAGGTCGTGGTTCGCGGCCCGCAGATGCGGTTGCCGCGCCTCGTCTCCCAGCAGGCTCATCGCCTGGCCGAACTGCTCGAAGGCGTCCTGCTTGTTGCCGTTCCACCGGGCCAGTTCGGTCCGGACCAGTGCGAGCGAAGCCAGGGTCCCGGGCCAGGTGACGCCTTCCGCGAGGCTTTCCGCCTCGGCCATCGCGGCGGTGCTGGCGTCCTTGTCGCCCGCGAGCCAGTGCAGCCGGGCCTGTCGCATGCGCATCTGGACGACGTCGTCGAGCGCGGCCAATTCGGTGACGACGGTGATCGCCTGGTCGAAGTGTTCGCTGGCCTCGGCGAATTCGCCGCGCATGGCCAGGCAGTCGGCGAGTTCGGTCTGCGCGAACGAGATGCCGAACCGTTCGCCGAGCACCCGGAACTCGACCAGCGACTCGTCGAACCAGGATTCGCAGTCCTGGCCGAGCATCATCCGCAGCTTCCCGATGTGCAGCCGGGACAACGCGCGCACCCACGGATCCTCGTCGTTCAGCAGCGACTCCCAGGAAGGCAGGAGCGCGTCCAGGTCGCGCAACATCATTTCGAGCGGCACCACCAGCCGCAGCGCCGCGTGGACGTGCCTGCCGTGCCGGCCGAACTCGTACGCCTGGTGGATCCATTCCGCGGCTTCCGGCACGTCGCCGGGTCCGGACGTGACGAACATCGAGGTCAGGGCGTACACCACGGCCCTGGTCTCGTCGGGGACCTCGCCGGGGACCGCGATCGCGGCGCTGATCAGCTCCATGCCCTCGGCCTTGCGGCCCACGAGCCACCAGTACCAGCCGCAGGCGGCGGCGAGCCGCATCGCCGCGTGGGCGTCGCCGGTCGCGAGCGCGCCGCGCATCGCCGAGACGAGATTGTCGTGCTCTGCGTTGAGAATCGCGAGCCACTCAAGTTGCTCGCCGCGGCGCAGATGGGGTTCGGCGGTCTCGGCCAGTTCGGTGAAATACGCGAGATGCGCTTGCCGAGCCAGCTCGGTTTCCCCGGCCTCGGCGAGCCGCGCGGCGCTGTACTCCTTGATGGTGCCGAGCATCCGGTACCGCGGCTCGCCTTCGCCGAACGCGACGAGCAGGGACTTGTCGCTGAGCGCGGTGAGCAGATCCAGCACCTCGTACTCGTCGACCAGTTCGCCCGCGCAGACCCGTTCGGCCGCCTCCAAGCTCGCGCCGCCGGCGAACACCGACAGCCTGCTCAGCACAAGCCGCTCGCCGTCGCTGAGCAGTTCCCAGCTCCAGTCGACCATCGCGCGCAGCGTCCGGTGCCGGGGGAGAGCGGTGCGGCTGCCGCCGGTCAGCAGCCGGAACCGGTCGTCGAGGCGATCCGCGAGCTGCTCGGCGGACAACGTGCGGAGCCGGACCGCGGCCAGTTCGATCGCGAGCGGCATCCCGTCCAGCGCGGCGCAGATGCGCGAGAGCGTCCGGTCGTCGACGAGGTCCCGGCGGCGCGTCGTCGCGCGGTCCCGCAGCAGCTGGACGGCCTCGGCCTGGGCGAGCGGTTCGACCGGCCACAATGCCTCGCCGGTGATGCCCAGCGGTTCCCGGCTCGTCGCGAGGATTCGCAACCCGCGGCACTCGCCGAGCAGCCGGTGCGCGAGGGCGGCCGCGGACTCGATGACGTGCTCGCAGTTGTCCAGCACCAGCACCATTTCGCGGTCGCGGATGGCGGAGACCAGCCGATCGACCGGTTGCGCGGAGGACGCTTCGCCGAGCAGCGCGTCGCGCAGGCCGAGCCCGGACAGCGTGGCCTGCGCGACGTCGTCGCCGGTCCCGATGGCGGCCAGCTCCACCAGCCACGCGCCGTGGTGCAGGCCGTCGACCAACGTGCGGGCGGTTTCCGTTGCCAGCCTGGTTTTTCCCGATCCGCCGGGGCCGGTCAGGGTGGTGAGCCGGTGTCGCGACACCAGGTCCCGGACGGCGGCGACATCGGCTTCTTTGCCGACGTAGCTGGTGAACTCGGCGCGCAGGTTGGTCTTGCGGCTTTCCTCGCGCCGTCCGACCTCGCCGCGCAGCAACGCCACGTGCAACGCGGACAGCTCGGGCGACGGGTCCGCGCCCAGTTCGTCGGCCAGCGTTTCCCGGAGGTGCTGAAACGCTTGCAACGCTTCGGTGTTGCGGCCCGCGGCGGCGAGCGCGCGCATCAGCGCGGCGACAAGCTTCTCCCGTACCGGATGCGCGGCCACCAGGTCGGTCAGTTCGGCGACGAGGTCCGCGCCGCGGCCGAGATCGAGTTCTGCTTCGAACCGGTCTTCCATGGCCGCCAGGCGCAGGGCTTCGAGCCGGGTGGCCGCCGCGTCGAACGCCTCGCTGTCCTGCAAGCCGACGTCCTGCATCGCCGGGCCGCGCCACAGCTCCAGCGCTTCGCGCAGCCGCCCCGGCCCGTGGGCCCGGGCCTGGGCGACGAGCCGCTCGAAGCGCATCGCGTCGACCGCGTCCGGGTCGAGCGCCAGCCGGTAGCCGTCGGTCAGTCCTTCGACGACGGCTCCCGGCAATGCCTTGCGCAGCCGGGAAACCAGGCGTTGCAAGGCATTCGCGGCCTCGGCGGGCGGCTGCTCGCCCCAGATCCAGTCGATCAGCGTCGCCTTCGGGACGACCTGGCCCGGCCGGAGCGCGAGGGCGACGAGCAGCCCGCGCAGCCGCGCGCCGGGAACGTCGGCTGCCTGCCCGTCGAGGACCTCGAACGGACCCAGGATCTTGATCTGCACCTGCTCGATCCTGCCATCCGATCGGGTGGTCAGGCAGCGGGATAGAGAACGATGTCGTCGAGCCGCGTGCGGGCGTGGACCTTGAGCGCGGCGCCGGAGCTGTCCGGCGTGCCGAGAGTGCTCCGGACCAGGCCCTTCGTGCTCTTCGCGTCGACGTCGGCGGCGATGCCCGCGCTGACGCCGACCTCGATCCCGCCGGCCGCGTTCGACAGTTCCACCTGGCCGCGCGTGACCCGCCCGATCCGGATCGGGCAGTGGGCCGCCTTGGCGACGACGCTGCCGTCGGCCGTCCCGATGTCGAAGCTGCCGTTCGCGCCGCCGAGGTCGATGTCGGCCCGGGCGTGGCCGATCCAGACCTTGCCGCTCGTGCCCTGGTAGCGGATCACGCCGTCGGCCTCGCCGATTCGCAGGCCTGCGGTGCTGCCCTCGATGACCGCTTCGCCGGCGACGTGGCCGACCGCGAGCCCGCCCGCGCCGAGGTTGCCGCGCAGCGCGGCGACCCGGTCGAGCTGAACCTGGCCCGAGCCGATGTTGACCTCGCAGTCGCCGAGGATGCCGTCGGCCTGCACCTCGGTCCAAGCGGTGTTCAGGACGAGCTTCGACCCGGCGGGCAGTTCGATCGCGATGTCGACGGAGCCGGTCCGGCTGCCGGATTTGGTCGTCTTGACCGACAGCACGCCGTCGGCGAACTCGACCTTGGTCTTCTCGGCGACCTTCACGTCGGTGGAGTTCGCCGCGTTGACAGGCTGCACCCGCACGACGGTTTCGGTGCGCTCGCTGGCGGTGATCCGGACGCGGGCGCCGGCGGCGGTGAGGGCGGCGGTGATGGGGTTCGGGGTGGTGAACGTGGACATTTTCGGTCTCCCTGGTTGGGCTTGGCGGTTCGTTGTGACCACATTCGCCTGCCGGGGAGACACGCGGCTGTCACGGCTCAGACGCGGAGGATCGCCGGTGTCAGCGGCGGTGTCAGCTCCGTTCGCGGCTGCGAGCCCGGTGGTTGGCGACGCTGACGCGGTTGCCGCAGAGGTCGGGCATGCAGTAGCGACGGCGTCCGGCACGGCTGGTGTCGACGAAGACGCCGTCGCAGTCCGGTGCGGCGCAGTGCCGGAACCGGTCGTGACCGAGAGCCTGCAGTGCGCCGAGCAGGCCGGTCCCGAATACCGCCGCCAGTTCGTCGGCCAGCGACGCGTGCGGCGCGGTTTCGGCGTGCCACTGCCAGCGGCCGTCGGCGTCGCGGTGCAGCCGGGGCCCGGTTCCGGCGCGGGCGACCAGTTCGCCTGCCCGGCGGGCGGCCTCGTCCTCGTCCGCCTCCAGCACGGCGCGGATCTCGTCGCGGAGGGCGTGCACCCGCGCCAGGTCGTCGCTCTTCCTGGGCGCGTCGGGGCGGAGGCTGTGCTCGGCGAGAAATCGGTCCAGGGAAGCGGAATCCGGGAGCGCGTCACCCGCGCTGCGCACCCGGGGAGACGTGTTGACCAGGTCCGTCGCCGCGGCAGCTCCGGCCACGTAACCCTTAAAAACTATCTGCACACCTTACTCCCTGCTAGGGTAACCGTTGCAAGACGACTTTACCCCTTACGGAGGAGTGTTATGACCACGTGCACCTCGACCTGGCCGCTGACCGACCGGATCCGGGTGTCCGGCGGCGAGGTCGCGGCCGGCGTCTTCGGCGAAGGGCCGCCGGTGATCCTGACCCACGGCACCCCGGCGTCGTCCTATCTGTGGCGCGAAGTGGTCCCGGTGCTGGCCCGCCGGCACACGGTGCACGTCTGGGACCTGCTCGGCTTCGGCGATTCCCGTCCCGGCCCCGGCATCGCCCCGTCGATCGCCCGGCAGTCGAGGACCCTCGCGGAACTGGTGGCGCATTGGCGGCTCGATTCGCCCGCACTGGTCGGCCACGACATCGGCGGCGGGATCGTGCTGCGGGCGCATCTGGCCGACAACGTGGCCGTCAGCAGGCTGGCGCTGGTCGACGCGGCCGTCCTCGGTCCGTGGAACACGCCGTTCACCGAGCACATGCAGCGGCACGCGGACGCTTACCGCACCATGCCGCCGCACGTTTTCGCCGACATCATCGCGCCCCGGCTGCGCACCGCCACCCACCGGGCGATGCCGGACCAGGTCGCCGCCGCGTATCTCGCGCCGTGGGCCGGATCCGAGGGACAGCAGCGCTGGATCGACCAGGTCGCCGCCGTCCGCTTCGACGACGTGCGCGAAGTGGCGCACCGGCTGGACCGGGTCGCGGTGCCGACCTTGGTGCTCTGGGGCGAGCGCGACCAGTGGCTCGACCTCGCGACAGCCGACCGGCTCGCCGCGGCGATCCCCGGCGCGCGGCGGGAGAACCTCCCCGGCGCGGGGCATTTCGCGCCCGAGGACAATCCCGCCGATACCGCCGAGGCGCTCCTGCGCTTTTTCGGCTGACCGGGGCCGCCGATAAGAAATGGTGATCGGGAACAATGCGAACGCAAGCGAAAAGGTACGGATTTCCTGCGCCACTCGGCCCAATTCGTCGCGGAATCGCTTTCGGTGATCTCCGGTTGTGGTGAACTCGGCCGCCGGAAGGTCTTCGCGAGCAAAGGGGATAAGTCGTGGTGATGCGTTCCTTGCTGGGTTCGAGTGTGCTGGCGGTCGGAGTGCTGTCGATGCCGGGGACGGCCGCCGCGCCGGTCCCGTGCGACGCGGCCGGCCTCAGTTCCGCCATCGCGGCCGCCAACGCGCATCCGGGCAGTTCGCTCGATCTGGCGGAGAATTGCACCTACCAGCTCGCCGCGGCGCTGCCCGCGATTACCGAGCCGACGACTATCAACGGTCATCACGCCACTCTCGCCCGCACGCAGACGGCCGCGCCGTTCCGCATTCTCCGCACTGACGCGGCGGGGGTGTCGATTTCCGATCTTTCGGTCACCGGCGGCCGCACCGCGCCGGGCGAAGACGGCGGCGGCATTCTCAACACCGGTGCGCTGGCGCTGATCCGAGTGACGATCCGCGGCAATTCCACCGGCGACGGCGCGCCCGCGACGGACGGCGGGTCCGGGGGCGGCGTGTTCAGTTCGGGCGGCTCGCTGTCGATCACCGACAGCACCGTCACCGGCAACGGCACGGGAAACGGCGGCCCCTGGGCGAGGGTGGGCACGGGAGGTTTCCCCGGTTCGGGCGGCAACGGCGGCGGAATCGCGGTCCGCCAAGGCGCCTTGACGGTCGAGCATAGTTCGGTCAGCGGAAACCGGACCGGGAACGGCGGAGACGGTTCGGCGGCCCCCGGCACCGAGGGGGACACCTGGGCGCACGGCGGACACGGCGGCGGGATCTGGAGCACCCAGCGCACCACGGTCACCGACAGTTCCGTGTGCGACAACAAGGCCGGGGTCGGCGGGGTCGGCGGGCCGGTCGGGAGTTCGCCCAGCGGATCCGCCGGTCATGGCGGCCCCGGCGGGAACGGCGGCGGGGCTTACGTCGCGGGCGAAACGACGTTTGCCCGCGACACGGTGTGCCGCAACACTTCCGGCGACGGGGGCGCCGGAGGCGCTGGGACGACTCGGGGCTACGACGGAAACGCCGGCGACGGGGGCGGAATCTGGACCGGCGCGGGCGCGGCGACCCTTGACGGCACGACGATCGCCGACAACCGCACCGGCTCGCCCGGCACCGTCCGGCCGGGAACCCCCGGCTCCGGCGGCGGGGTCTACGACCACACCGGCGAGCTGACCGCCACCGGCGGGCAGCTCGCCCGCAACCGCGCCGGGCAAGACGGCGGAGGCGTCGCGCTGCACAGCGTTCGGAAGCGCCCGGTCGCGCAGTTCCGGATAACCGGTGCGAGGATCGCCGACAACGTCGCGGGCGGCAGCGGCGGGGGCATCGCGATCTCCAGTGTCCACGGCGGCGCGACCCAGGTCCTGGCCGACAGCGTCGTCACCGGGAACACCGCCGCAGCCCGGGGCGGCGGGATGCACGTCGGCGCCGGCAACACGGTGAAACTGGACCACGCCGCCATCACCGGCAACCATCCCGACGACTGCGACCCGATTGGCTGCCAGGGGGCTGCTTCCGCCTGACTGCCGAGCAGCGGATTTGCGGTCGGCGCCGCCGGTAGTGCGGATCGCAAGCCCCATAAATCGCGCGGGTGCAGAAGAATTTTCAATCGCACTCGTTCGAGGTGCGACTTCGGCGGCATCACGCTCATGCCGGTTGATTCCCGGGTGCGGCCCGGTCGGTGGCCATGACCGCCTTCGCGTGTCTTCAGTACGGGCGGTTCCGGGGGCGGTTGTTGAGGTGCCGTTCGGTGCTGGCAGCGTCGTCGTGGCGTCCGCGCCGGTGAAGGGGCTCGCGGACGGGACCGAGATCGGGAAGGGTCAGCTCTGCCGCGACGCCGCGTACCACTACTGGGCGTTCGTGCGCTTCTGCTCGCCCCTCAACTCCAGCTCGTGGGGACAAGCCACCCTGGACCGGCACCCTGGACGGCATGTCCGGGAGCTACACCCTCCAGGCGGTCGGCGAGGTCACCAGCAGCCACACCGGCAATGTCTACGCCCAAGGCTGGACACCGATCACCCGCTGAGAACGGCGGGGCGCGGCCCGACCCCGTTTGGTCGCGTCGCGCCCCGGCACGGCCTGTCCACTGTGGACGGTGTGCGCTATTTCCGGCCCGGCTAGGCAAAACCGCTCCCTACTCGCCCCGCGAGCGCCGGAACGGACGCCGGTGCGAAGAGGACCGACGACAAGCCCCCCCCCCCCCATCCGAACCAGGTCGCGCTCAGCTGTCCTCAGTGACAGTGATGACCATGCCCGGGCACGATTCCGCCGCATCACGCACCGAATTCTGGTGCTCGGCAGGCGGATTCGGGTTCAGCAGCACCACCGTCCCGGTGTCTTCGCGCTGGTCGAAGACATCCGGGGCGAGCACCGCGCACTGGCCTGCCGAACAGCACCGGCGTTCGTCGATCTCCACCTTCATCTCGGTTCTCCTCAGTGTCGACTGTTCTCGTCAAGGACCAGGCCGGCCAGTTCGTCGTGCAGCCCCGGCTCAGCGAAGGACTGGGCCCGCCGGTACAGCGCCGCGATCGGGTGGTCGGCGAGGAATCCCTGCGCGCCCAGCGTCTGGACTGCCGCCTCGGTCGCGTGCGCCGCGGCCGAGGCGGCGGCCAGCAGGGCGGTCAGCGGCGGTTCGCCCGCGCTTTCCCCGTCGAGCGCGGGGAGTGCGCGGGGGACCAGCTCGGCCGCGGTTTCGATCTCGGCGTAGACGTCGGACAACGGGTGCGACACTGCCTGGAACCCGCCGATCGCGCGGCCGAACTGGGTCCGGTTTTTCGCGTGTTCCGTCGCGAGCCGCAATGCGGCGCGCGCGACCCCGAGTGCTTCGCAGGCGGCCAGCGTCCGGTAGCGGCAGCGCAGTCCGGGCAGCACATCGAGTCCGGCGACGCGTTCGGCGGGCGTGTCTTCGAGGGTCACCTCGGCGAGCGGTCTTGTGGGGTCCATTGTGGACAGGAAGCGCGGGTCCGCGTCGCGGCAGCGGACCGCGAACAGCGCGGAGCCCGGTACGAGGAGCACGCCGTCGGGACCTGGCCACGGAACCCGGACCCGCCCGTGCAGCCGGGCCGAACCGGTGGCGGTGCCGCTGACCGCGAGGGCGGCGGGGGAGCCGCGGTGCCACGGCGCGACCGCGGCGGTGACCAGCCAGGGCTGCGGGAGCAGCACGGCGCCGCTTTCCTCGGCGAGCAGGGCCAGCGCGGCCGGGCTCAGGTTTTCGTCGAGCCAGCCTTGCCGGACAAGGGCGGTCCAGTCCGGGCCGCTGGCGAGCAGGTCGCGCGCGGCCTCGGCCAGCGCGCGGTGTTCGGCCGCGAGCACGTTCACGGGGCGGTTCACCGGGCCCTCGGCAGGCCGAGTACGCGCTCGGCGAGGACGTCGCGCAGCACCTCGGAGGTGCCGCCTTCCAAGGTGGCGCCGCGGCTGCGCAGCCGGGCGTGCCGCCACCGGGCGTGATCGGCGGAATCGCCGTCGCCGAGCAGGTCGAAGGCCAGCGCCGCCAGCCGTTGCTCGGCCCGCGACCAGCGAAGCTTGACGATCGAGGCCTCCGGGCCCGGTTCCGCGCCCGCGACCCGATGCGCCGCCGCGCGCACCCCGGCGACCTCGATCCACACCCGCGCGACCCGGTCCCTCGCCACCGGGTCGCGGTCGAGGCCGCGCCGCCGCAGCATGGCCGTGAACTCGGCGAACTCGGCCGAAAGCGCCGCGGCGAGCCGGACGCCGAAGGTGCCGCGTTCGTGCGCGAGGGTGGTCATGGCGACTCGCCAGCCGCCGCCGACCGGCCCGAGCACCGCGTCGGCGGGCACCGGAACCTGGTCGAACAGCAGCTCCCCGAACCGGGTTTCGCCGGACAGCTGGCGCAGCGGCCGGACGGTGACGCCTTCGGTGCGCAGGTCCACCAGCAGGCAGCTGAGGCCGCGATGCCCGCGGGATCCCGGTTCGGTGCGGGCGAGCAGCAGGCAGTGGTCGGCGACCGGAGCGCCGGTCGACCAGAGCTTGTGCCCGTCTACCACGAACATTCCTTCGGCCTCCGTCGCGCTGGTGCGCAGCGCGGCCAGGTCCGAACCCGCCTCCGGTTCGGAGAACCCTTGGCAGAACAGGGTTTCCCCGGACAGGATCCGCGGCAGGAAACGGTTTCGCTGGTCGGCGGTGCCGACGGCGAGAATGGCCGGGCCCACCATGCCGAGCCCGATGATCCCCACGTGGTCGCCCCGCCCGGCCCGCACGAGTTCCTCGGCGGCGATGGCGTCAAACGCCGCGGGCAGCCCGCGCCCGCCGTGCTCGACGGGCCAGCTGACCCCGGCGAATCCCGCCGCGTGCAGCGCCGAGCTGAACTCGCGGATCTCCTCCCTGGCGGGGAACCCGTCGGGCCGCACGGCGGGCGCGGGCCGCGCGGCGAGCCAACGGCGCAGCTCGTCGCGGAACGCGGTTTCGGCGGGGATCACGAACTCTCCTCCGGGAAGAAATGGTGGTGGGCGCACCCGGTGACCTCGTAGATCGCGGTGCCGGCGCGGCCGTCGGACGTGTGCACGGAAACCTGGTGCAGGCCGCCGCCCCGGCGTCCGTACGGCGCGATCCACTGCCCGCGTCCGTCGACGGTGACCGAGCGGCCGTCGGAGAGCACGAAGACGACCCGACCGCCGAGCCCGTCCGCGCGCTGGGCGGCGCCGGCTCCGCGCACCGGCGCTCCCGCCGGATCCAGCCAGTCGAGGTCGTACCGGAGATCCGCGAGCGGCACCGGCTCCCCGCCGCCGTCGGGGGCCCAGCAGCCGTCGAGGTAGTGCCTGCGGCCGTCGGCGTGCTCCCACAGCCAGGCGCTGAGCATTCCGTCCGGCAGCTGCACGGCCAGCCAAATCCACAATGGACACCGCGGATGGCGGCGGATGCCCCAGGAATGGTCGCGCTGCCCCCACCACCGCTCTACCGCGACGGTGCGGCCGGAGCTGACGTATTCGCCGTCGAACCAGCCGGATTGCATGACCTGGCGCTGGTCCCACACCGGCGCGCCGTCGACGACGAGGGTGCCGCGGCGGGTCAGGTACGGCCGGGTCCGCGCGGTCCAGGTCAGCTCCATCCCGCCGAAACCCCGCGCGCCGGGGCCCGCGCGCAGCACGATCCGCTCGTACGGGCGGACGATCTCCACCGAAACCGGGCCGGCGACCGGGGTGTGCGGATCGTCGCCGAACGGCCGCGACGCGCGGGAGAAGAACAACTGCCCGCCGAGCCTGCCCATCTGGTAGCTGTCCATCGCGCGCCGGGCCGGGTTGGCCGCCATCGTCAGCACCAGCGCGTCCTCGAGCCGCCGCGGATGGTGCGCGGCGAAAAAGTAGCTTTCCCGCCAGTGCCGGTCCGGGCCGGCCACCGCCGAGAGCGGTTCCGGGATCTGGTGCGCGAGGCGTTCGTCGGCGTCGGTCAGCACATCGACTCCAGCAGTCGCAGGGCATCGTGGTCGGCGGCGTGCGCGGCGTGCCGTTCGGCCATCGCCGCGAACATGCGGTCGGCGTCCGTGCCGGATTCCACCAGCATCGAGCCGACGACGGTCATGTGCAGTCCGGACAGCGTGCCCAGCCGCAGGGTCCGGTGCAGCCAGCCGTCCGGCACGGCGGTCCCGTGCGCCCGCAGCGTGCGGACGTAGCGGTCCACCAGCGCGGTTTCGTGGCTGCGGCGCAGGTCCGGGTCGAGGCTTCCGCCGAGCAGGTAGGCGAGGTCCTTGGGGCCGGGACCCGCGGACAGCGTCTGCCAGTCGAGCACGGTGACGCGGCGGTGCCCGCGAACGGTCCGGAACAGCAGGTTGTCGAGCCGGTAATCCCCGTGCAGCAGGGTGAACGGCGGTTCCCACAGCGCGGTCCATCCGCGCACCGAACGCTTGAACCGGGCGACCGTCGCCGCGGCCGCGGCGCTGAGCCGGTCTCCGAAGCGGTCCAGGAACCGGTCGCACAGCAACTGGTAGAGCGCCGCGGTGCGCCGGTGCTCGGCGGCGCCCGGGGGAGGCGGCAGATCGGCGGACCCGCTGAACTGGGCGTGCAGCCGGGCCAGCGCGTCGACCGCGGTCTCGGCCTCCGGCAGCGTCGCGCCCGCGGCCTGGTCGCCGACAGCTCCGTCCACCCAGTCCAGGATCAGCACGAATCCGCCGTCGTCGTGTGCCTCGGCGGCGTGGCACCGGGGCACGTCGACGCACACCCGCTCGCCGAGCGTGCGGTAGAACTCGACCTCGGTGGCGTACTGGTTGCCGATCGTCCCCGTTTGCCTGCTCACCGGTCCGGCCGCGGGGAATTTGCCGACCACCGCCGCCGGACCGCCCGGCCCGTCCCACGACAGTCCGAACCGGACACAGCGGCCGAGCCTGCCGCGGGTGAGCTCAGTGCGGGTGATCCCGGTCAGCACGCTCTCCGGCGCGGCGCGGTGCAGGACCGCGCCGAGCCATTCCGGCGTGACGTCTTCCGGGCCGGTCACCCGGCGCGTCTCAGCGGAGGCCATCGGCGGGCACGGCGACGGCGGTGACGATCCGGCCGCGGTCGACTGCGTAACGCCCGCGCACGGGCGCGAAGGGCGTGGGCAGTTCGACCACGAAGCGGCGCCCAATCGGGTCGAGGCTCAGATGCACGTCGGTGAACCCTAGGTCGGCTCCGGTCATCGGGAACCACGCCTTGTAGACGCTTTCCTTGGCGGAGAACACAATCCGGTCGACGTGCACGCGCGTCGCGGGCAGGGTGGCCAGTTCCCGCCGTTCGGCCGCGGAGGTGATCCGGGCGAACATCCGGGGCGAGAGCGGGCGGTGCGGTTCCGCGTCGATGCCGACCGCGCGCACCCGGCACGCGCGCGCCACCGCGGCCGCGCGATAGCCGGGGCAATGCGTGATGCTGCCGACGATCCCGGGCGGCCAGCGAGGTTCCCGGTGCGGTCCGCGGCCGACCGGTCCGGCGGGCGCGCCCAGTGCCCGCAGCGCCGCCCTGGCACAGCTGCGGCCGGTCGCGAATTCGGCGAGCCGGGGCCGCCGCGTCCGCGGTTCCAGCGCCCCGAGCTCCGGGAAGTCCGAAGTGGACGGATCGACGTCGGCCGTCGTCTCCGCGCCGGCCACGGCGGCGGGAAGAACGTGCTCGATCAACGGGGCTCCCTCCCAGCGCTTGCGGGCCAAGTGAAGGCGAGCCGCCCGCGCGCTGTCAATCCGTGCAACCCGTTGCCGCACAGGGGAACCGGCTTGACCGGGCTGGCCCGGCGATGGTCGACTGACCGCCGCGGCAGGCACTTTTTCCTTCACCGGGACGGTTTTCCATGGCCTTGCACCTGTACTGGTTCATCCCCGGACACGGCGACGGACGGGACGTCGCGCGCGACGGCGCGGCGAATGTCCGGCGCGATCCCGACGCCGGCTATCTCGCGCAGGTGGCGCGCGCCGCCGAACAAGCGGGCTTCACCGGCGCGCTGGTTCCCTTCGGGCTGTTCTGCGAGGACCCGTGGCTCGTCGCGGCCGCGCTGAGCCGGGAAACCGCGCGGCTGCGGTTCATGGTCGCGTTCCGGCCGGGCACGGCGAGCCCGACGCTGACCGCGCAGATGGCCGCCACCTGCCAGCGCCTGACCGGCGGCAGGCTGCTGCTGAACGTGGTCTCCGGCGGCGATCCGGAGGAACTGCGCCGCTACGGCGACCACCTCGGCCACGACGAACGCTACGCGCGGGCCGGGGAATTCCTCAGCGTGCTGCGCGGGGCGTGGACCGGTTCGGTGGACCACGAGGGCGAGCACTACCGGGTTTCGGGCGCGACGGTGATCCGGCGCCCGGACCCGCTGCCGCCGATTTTCCTCGGCGGCAGCTCGGAACCCGCGCTGCGCACCGCGATCCGGCACGCGGACGTGTACCTCGCCTGGGGCGAACCGCCGGACCGGATGGCCGCGCAGGTCGCCCGGGTGCGGGCGGAAGCGGCGGCGGCCGGGCGGGCGCTGCCGTTCGGCACCCGGATGCACGTCATCTCCCGGGACACCGCGGACGAGGCGTGGGCCGAGGCCGACCGGATCGTGGCCGGGATGAGCGACGGCCTGGTCGAGCGCAGCCAGCGGAGGTTCGCCGCGAGCGATTCCGAAGGGCAGCGGCGGATGGCCGCGCTGCACGGCGGCAGCCGCGACGGACTGGAGGTGCACCCGAACGTCTGGACCGGCTACGGACTCGGCAGGCAGGGGCCCGCGCTGGCGCTGGTCGGTTCGCACGAGGAGGTCGCCGACCGGATCGCGGAGTACCACGAACTCGGCGTCGACCACCTGATCCTGTCCGCGCAGCCGCATCTGGAGGAGGCGTACCGGCTCGGCGAGGGCCTCGTGCCGCAGCTGCGCCGCCGGGGCCTGCTCGCCGCGCCCGAGGACGACATCGCCCCGGCCCGGCCGCCGCTCGCGGCCGGAACGCTCCGATGACCGCGGCGAAAACCCGGACCGCGGAGCAGGAATTGCTGCACCGCAAGCAGCGGCTCGCGGCGACGCTGCGGCTTTTCGCGCGGTTCGGCCTCGCCGAGGGAATAGGCGGGCACGTGACCGCGCGCGACCCGCGGCGTCCGGACCGCTTCTGGATCAACCCGTTCGGCAAGAACTTCGGGCACGTGCGCGTCAGCGATCTGCTGCTGGTCGACGAGGACGGCGCGGTGGTGGAAGGCGAGGGCCGGGTGAATCCGGCCGGATACACCATCCATGCGGCGATCCACCGGGCGCGGCCCGAGGCGGTCGCCGCCGCGCACACGCACTCCCTGCACGGGCGGGCGTTCGCCAGTCTCGGCCGTCCGCTGCTGCCGATCTGCCAGGACGCGTGCGCGTTTTTCGAGGACCACACCGTGTTCGACGGCTATTCCGGAGTCGTGCTCGCCGAAGAGGAAGGCACGCGGATCGCCGAGACGCTCGGCGAGGGCAAGGCGGTGATCCTCCGCAACCACGGCCTGCTCACCGTCGGGGGCTCGGTCGAAGAGGCCGCGTGGTGGTTCATCGCGATGGACCGGGCGTGCCAGGTGCAGTTGCTCGCCGAGGCAGCCGGGACTCCCACGACCGTCAGCCGCGAAGCGGCGTTGAGCGCGCGAGCCGACATCGGGGCGCCGTGGCTCGCAAGGGCGAGTTTCCGGTCGCTGTACGCGGACCTCGTCCGCACCGAACCCGATTTCCTGGACTGACCCGACTCGAAGGGGGAGCGGTGCACGTGCCCGAACGGTGCGGGATCGCGGATCCGGCGGCCTACCGCAGCGGTCCGCCGCACGCCGAGTTCGCGCGGCTGCGCGCGGAAGAACCGGTGAGCTGGGTCGAGGAGGCCAGCCTGCGCCGCCGCGGCCGCACCGGCGAGGTCGTGCAGCGCGGCGACGGGTTCTGGGCGGTCACTCGGCACGCGACAGTGGTCGAGGCGTCGCGCTCGCCCGAGGTGTTCTCCTCGGCGGCGGGCGGACCGTTCCTGACCGACGCGAAATCGCCCGCGGACCTCGACCGGACGCGCCAGCTGCTGGTCGGGATGGACGCGCCGGAACACGCGAAGCTGCGCAAAGCGGCCACCGGCGCGTTCACGCCGAGAGCGGTGCGCGCGCTGGAGTCGTCGATCGCCGCGCACGCGAAACGCCTGGTGGCGGACGCGGTCGCGGCAGGCGGGGCGGACGCGGTGGCCGACCTGGCCGCCGAACTGCCGCTGCTGGTGCTGGCCGACCTGCTCGGCATGCCGAGGCAGGACCGCGGCCTGCTCTACCGGTGGAGCAACAACCTGGTCGGCTTCGACGACCCGGAGTACGGCGGCGGGGACATCGAGGCGTTCCAGCGGACTTTCTTCGAAGCGTTCGCGTACGCGATGGAGGCGGCGCGGGAGCGCAAGCGGCGGCCGGGCGAGGACCTGGTGAGCCGGCTCGTCGCCGCGGACGTGGACGGCCGGAAGCTGACCGAGAAGGAGTTCTGCCACCTGTGGCTGCTCCTCGTGGTGGCGGGCAACGAGACGACCCGGCACCTGCTGTCCGGCACGCTGGAGCTGTGCGCGGACGACCCGGTGCTGCCGCACGCCCTGCGCGACGGCGCCGACCCGGCGCTCGCGGTGGAGGAACTGCTGCGCTGGATCACGCCGATCATGCAGTTCCGCCGGACCGCGACGCGCGACACCGAACTCGACGGCCGCCGGATCGCGGCCGGGGACAAGGTCGTCCTCTACTACATCTCCGCCAATCGCGACGAGCGCGCGTTCGCCGGGCCGGACCGGTTCGACCCGGCCCGCCCCGACGTCCGGCACCTGGCCTTCGGGGCGGGGCCGCACTACTGCCTCGGCGCGCACCTGGCCCGCGCCGAGGGCGTCGCGTTCCTGCGGGAGCTGGCCCCGCATCTGCCGCGGCTGCGCCGGGCGGGCGCGACGGTGCGGCTCGAATCGAACTTCATGAACGGCATCAAGGCGCTCCCGCTCGAGTTCGGGTGAGCAAACGCGGAAATGTGGCAGTTGCACGTGGTCCGGTCAGCGGAAGCGCACCGGAAGCCGGGCGAAACCGCGGAAGCTGGGGTGGTCCCGGCGCCGCGGCGGGCCAGCCGGGACGAACCCGTCGCGCCGGGCGGCCACCTGCGCGAACACCGCGGCCCCCTCGATCCGGGCCAGCGTCGCGCCGAGGCAGTGGTGCACGCCCGAGCTGAAGGACAAGTGCGGATTGGGCGAACGCGCCAGGTCGATCCGGTCCGGATCGGCGAAGCGCCGCTCGTCGCGGTTGGCCGAGGCCAGCAGCAGCAGGACGAGCCTGCGAGCGCGCAGCACCCGGCCGCCGATCTCGACCGGCTCCCGGACGATCCGCGCCGTCGCCTGGATCGGGGCCTCGAACCGGAGGAACTCCTCGACCGCGGACTCGGCCAGCGCCGGGTCCCCGCGCAGCGTCTCCAGCAGCGAGGGGCGCTCCAGCAGCGCCGCGCAGCCGTTGGCGATCAGGTTCGTGGTGGTGTCGAACCCGGCGAAGAACAGGAAGATCACGTTGTCCACGACCTCCTCGGCCGACAGCCCGGCGTCCCGGCTCGCGGCCAGCACGCCGGACAGCGGCCCGTCGCCCGCGCGTTCCAGCAGGTCCCGCACGTAGCCGCGCAGCCAGTGCACGGCGGCGATCGCCGCGTCCCGGTCGCCGGCGGGCTGGATACCCGCCCCGAAGGCGCGGCCGAGCGCGACGGCGTGCGGGCGCAGCCGGTCGCGGTCGGCCGCCGGGATGCCGAGCAGCTCCGAGGAGACGATCACCGGCAGCGGGTAGGCGAGCCCTTCGACCAGGTCGCCGGTCCCCGCCTCGGCCAGGTCCCCGAGCAGCCGCGCGACGAGCTCGTCGATCCGGGTCCGCAGGCGCGCGACGACGCGCGGGGCGAGCAGCGCGGCCATCGCCCGCCGCAGCACCGGGTGGCTCGGCGCGTCCCGGTTGAGCACGGTGGCGCGGAAGAACTCGGTCAGCACGTCGGGCTCGCCGGAAAGCCGGTACATGGCGTCCGGGAACTCGTGTCCGAGCCGCGGGTCGCGCAGCAGCGCGGCCACGTCCTCGTAGCGCGGGACGGCCCAGGCTCCGGGGCCCGCGGGCAGCAGCCGCCCGCGGGCCCGGAACGCGGCGTAGGCCGGGTACGGGTCGGCCATCGCCGCGACCCGGGCGGCGTCGTAGCGCTCGATGCCGGGTGCGCTCATCGGGCGGTCGCAGCCGCCGCCGCGACCACGGCGGAGGGATCGGCCGCCGCGGCGGCGGCCATGGCGGCGTAGTCGGCGAGGAAGTCCTTCGCCCACTGCGGGCTGATCCGGTCGGTGGTGTAGAAGAGCATCGCCTGGCAGTCGCCGGTGTGCTGCGGGATCAGGCCGAGTTCGAGCCCGAACCGGCTGCCCAGCACGTCCGGCGTGTACAGCTCGAAGTCCACGCCCCTGGCGTGCACCTTCGTGCCCGGCGGCGGGGTCAGCAGCATCTGGAAGACGACGTCGTCCACGCGGCCGCCGTTGTCCTGGAACGACAGCGGGAGCATCTGGTACGGGATGCTCTCGTGCAGGAAGCCGTCGATGACGGTGGGCCGCACCGACCGCACGACCTCGGAGAACGGGGCGTCCGGGTCGACCTGGCTGCGCAGCACCACCATGTTCGCGAAGAAGCCGACGGTGGACTGGACCTCTCGTCCGGACCGGTTCGCGAACAGCGACGCGACCGGCAGGTCGGTCTGGCCGGTGGTGCGGGCCAGCAGCAGGTAGTAAAGCGAAAGCATCACGGTGAACAGCGTGGTGCGTTCGGCGCGGGCCACTTCGCGCAGTTTCCCGAAGACTTCCGGGGGCAGCACGGCGGTTTCGATGCCGCTCGCCCGGCCCTCTCCCGGCGCCTGCCGCCCGGTCTCGGGAAGCCGCACCAAGCGCATGTCGCGGAGCTTGCCGACCCAATAGTCCTGATGGGCCTTCAGCTCCCCGTTTTTCGCCTGTTCGTGCTGGCGGCGGGCGAAGGCCGAATACGGGAATGCGACCGGCGGCAGCTCCGGAACGGTTTCCGGGCCCGCGTCCAGCAGTTTGATCAGGTCCTGCAGAATGATTCCGCAGGACCAGGCGTCGGACACCAGGTGGTGCATGGTCAGGCACAGCGCGTGCTCGTCCGGGCCCAGCCGCCAGAGCGTGCAGCGCAGCGGCCACGTGCCGACGTCGACCGGGACCTGCAGTTCTGCCTCCAGAGCGCGCTCGAAGGCGGTCTCCGGGGCCGAGCCGTCCGCCGCGGCGAGGTTCTCCTCCCGCAGCGGCGGTTCGCCGTCGCGGTGAATGCGCTGAACCAGTTTCCGGCCGTCGCGGACCAGGGTGGTGCGCAATGCCTCGTGCCGGTCCGTCAACCGGCGCAATGCGATTTTCAATTCGTCGACGTCAAGCGGCCCGTGCAGTTTGCAGACCACCGGGCAATTGAGCGATGCGGTATCCGGTCGGTAATGTTCGAGAAACCACAGAAGTCGTTGTCCGATAGAAGCGGGCGCCTCGTGAAAAGTCATGTCGGCAATATAGGGCCAGCATTCGGGGAAAATCGAATGCGCGAGCGGCGCCGGGGGCGCGGATGAACAGCGGGGAAGCGGCGTTCGCCGGCAGGCTGTTCGCCGCGGGCATCGCGGCCGCCGAGCTGCTGACCATCGGGCTCGGCCTGCGGCTGGGGCTCTACGCGCACCTGTGCGAGCGGCCGCTGACCGCCGGTGAACTGGCCGAGCGGGCCGGGATCGGGCCCCGGTACGCGCGGGAGTGGCTCGAACAGCAGGCCGCGGCGGGGATCGTGACCGTGTCCGGCGAGCCGCCGGAGCACCGGTTCCTGCTTCCGGAAGCCCATCGCGCCGCGTTGACCGGAGACCCGGCCCCCGCCCTGACCTCGGTGCTTCCGGCGGCCGGGATCGCGCCGGTGCTGCCCCGGATCGCCGAGGCGTACCGCCAGGACGGCGGGCTCGGCTACCACGAGTACGGCGAGGATTTCCGCGGTGCGCAGACCGAGCTGAACCGGGCGGTGTTCGAGGGCGAACTGGCCGGCTGGATCCGCTCCGCGCTGCCGGACGTGCACCGCAGGCTCGTGCGCGGAGCCGGGATCGCCGACGTGGGCTGCGGGAGCGGATGGTCGTCGATCGCGCTGGCCAGAGCCTATCCGCGGGCCACGGTGACCGGCTACGACTCCGACGGCGCCGCGGTGCGCGAAGCGATCGCCAACGCGGCCGCCGCCGGCGCGCCGGACACCCTGGCTTTCGCCCGCGCGGACGCGAACGGGCCGGACGAAGCGGCCTCCGGACGGTACGCGCTGGTGTGCGTCCTGGACGCGTTGCACGACATGGCGCGGCCGGTGGAGGTCCTGCGCTGGTGCCGCCGGGCGGTGCGCCCCGGCGGCGGGGTGCTGCTGATGGAACCGAAAGCGGCCGAGGAGTTCTCCGCGCCCGCCGGAGAGGTCGAGCGGTTTCTCTACGCGGTGAGCGTGCTGCACTGCTTGCCGGTCGGGTTGTCCGAGCGGCCGTCTGCCGGAACCGGCACCGTCATTCGGCCTTCTGTCGTAACCGGTTATGCGCACGCCGCAGGTTTTCAGTCTGTCGCGGTGCTTTCTGTAGAACACCCATTGCACCGCCTTTACTGGTTGCGGTAAGCGCGCGTGCCGGATATTTCCGATGGCGCCGACGGTGACTCGACGCCTCCGTTGGGCCAATCACCTGATTGTCTGATTGCTCGTAATTTGACCCTGTGGTTGCGGAAAACGTGGCATCGGGTGCCATCAGCAGGTGTTTGCGCGGTGGCGGACCCTTTGCAATAGTTGGGCGGGGGGCGGCAGAGATGCGGAATCCGCACCGCCGAGTAAGACGCACTTTCACGGCGAGTTCATTCCTGGGGGAATAGCCCATGCACGACTCGAACGGACGATTGTGGCCTGCCCGCTGCACGGCGGACAACGGGCGCCCCGACGAAGAAGCGGAACCGTTCGCCGCGGTCCTCGGCCAGTGCGAGAAGCGGATGGTCGAGATCAGCTCGCTGCTGCCCGCGGACAGCCCGCGGCTCGGCGGGGAGAACCTCGAGCACGCCCGGACTCTCGTGGAGAGCGGGGCGGACCTCCCGCCGATTCTGGTCAACCGGTCCGACATGCGGGTGATCGACGGCATGCACCGGGTCCGCGCGGCGGCGCTGCGCGGGGCCGACCGGATCGAGGCGTACCTTTTCAGCGGCAGCGCCGAGGCCGCGTTCATCCTTTCCGTGCAGGCCAACATCAAGCACGGGCTGCCGCTGACCCTGCGGGAACGCGAGGTCGCCGCGCAGCGGATCGTGAAACTGCGCCCGGACTGGTCCGACCGCGCGGTCGCGGAGGCCTCCGGGATCTCCGCGAAAACCGTCGGGGCGCTGCGGAAACGGGTCGGCTGCGACCTGCCGCAGCTGCACGCCAGGGTCGGCCGCGACGGCCGGGTGCGGCCGTTGAACCACGCCGAGGGACGGCGCCGGGCCAGCGAGATGATCCGGCAGAACCCGGACGCCTCGCTGCGGGAAATCGCTCAGAGCGTCGGCATTTCCACCGGCACCGCGCGGGACGTCCGGGAACGGATCCGCCGCGGCGAGGATCCGCTGCCTCCCCGCCAGCGAATGGGGGAAGAGGGCGCCGCACCGCAACGGTTGCCCGCGCAGCGCACCGTTCGCAGCGCCGCGCAGCGGGCCGTGCACGATACCGTGCGCATGTTGCAGAATCTGAAAAAGGACCCGTCGCTCAGGTTCACCGACGCCGGCCGCGCGTTGCTGCGCTGGCTGGACGTGCACGCGCTCACCAGCGACGAATGCGCCAGTCTCGCCGCGTCAGTGCCCTCGCATTGCACGAATGTGGTCGCCGAAGTGGCCCGCGGTTACGCGGAGACCTGGAAGCAGTTCGCGGAGGAACTGGACGATCGCGGCGAAGCGACTGCTTGAAAGTTCAGCTTTTAACTGCTTGAACGTTCAGCCTTTAGTCGAATTGGTGACGGCATTTTTATCCTGTCCCCGCGAATCCCGGGAGCGTGATGGACGGCATCAGCGACGTGGCGGACTCCGCCGCGGCGGTGCTCACCGAAGAGAACATCCGCGCGGACGTCGCCGCGATGCTGCCGGACGCGGACCGGCTCGCCGCGACTGGCGGCGATCTGATCGCGTGCGGCCTGGATTCCCTTTCGGTGATGCGGCTCGCCGCGCGCTGGCGGGCGCGCGGAAAGCAGGTCCGGTTCGCCGACCTGATGGAACGGCCGACCCTGCGCGAATGGTGCGCTCTGCTGGCGACCGGCGACCCGGTCGAGCGGGCCGGGCCGCCGCTGCCCGAGATCGACGAGAGCGAGCCGTTCGAACTGGCTCCGATGCAGTACGCGTACTGGGTCGGCCGGGACGAGACGTTCGCGCTCGCCGGGGTGACCACGCACTTCTACGCGGAGTTCGACGGCAGCGGGGTGGAACCGGCCCGGCTGGAGCGCGCGGTGCGGGCGCTCGCCCGGCGGCACGGGATGCTCCGGTTGCGCGTGCTCGGCGACGGGACGCAGCAGATCCTTCCCGAATCCGGGTGGCGCGGACTCGCCGTGCACGACTTGCGCGAGCTTCCCGAAGCCGAGGTGCAGCGCCAGCTCGGGGAAATCCGGGAACGGCTTTCGCACCGCACGTTCGCCGTCGCCGATGGCGAGGTGTTCGACCTCGCGCTCTCGCTGCTTCCCGGCGGGCACACGCGCATGCACCTCGACCTCGACATGATCGCGGCCGACGCGCTGAGCTTCCGGATCATGCTGCGGGACCTCGCCGCCTGCTACGCGGGCGAGGCCGACCTGCCGCCGCTGGAGTTCAGCTTCCCGCGCTACCTGGCCCAGCGCAGAGAAGAACGGGAACAGGCTCGCGAGCGCGACCGGGAGTACTGGGAGGAGCGGCTGCCGCAGTTGCCGGGCGCGCCCGCGCTGCCGCTCGCGGTCGCCCCGGAACGGCTCGACCGGCACCGGGTGGCCCGGCGCTTCGCCACGCTGAGCGCCCAGGAGCGCGAGGTGCTGGCGGGGCACGCGGCCGAGCACGGGGTGACCCTGCCGATGGTTTTCGCCGCCGCGTTCTGCCACGTGCTGGCCGCGTGGAGCGAGGAGCCGGATTTCCTGCTGAACGTCCCGCTGTTCGACCGCGAGCCGGTGCACCCGGATGTCGACGGCCTGGTCGGCGATTTCACCAACCTGCTGCTGGTCGGCGTGCACGCGGGCAGTGCGCGCACGGTGCCGGGGCTGGCCCGGCAGCTGCAGGACCGGATCCGGGAGGACGCGGCGCACTCCGGGTTCACCGGGCTGGACGTGCTGCGCGAGCTGACCCGTGCCAGGGGCCTGGCGCGCCAGGCGGTCGCGCCGGTCGTCTTCACCAGCGCGATCGGGCTCGGCGAGCTGTTCGGCGACCGGATCCGCGAGTGCTTCGGGGAAGCGGGATGGAACATTTCCCAAGCCCCGCAGGTGTGGCTCGACTTCCAGGTCACCGAGCAGTCCGGCGGCCTGCTGCTGAACTGGGACGCGGTGGAGGGCCTGTTCGCCGAAGGCGTGCTGGACGCGATGTTCGACGGCTACGTCCGTTTGCTCCGCGAGCTGCTCGCGAACAGGCAGTGGGCCGAGCCGGTGGACTCGTTGCTGCCCGCCGCGCAGCTCGCCCGGCGAGCGGAACTCGGCGACACCGGGGGAGCCGAGCGCGAAACCGTGCTGGGCGCGGGGTTTTTCCGGGCGGCGCAAGAGGATCCGTCCGCGCCGGCGTTGTGCTGGGGCGACCGGGAAGGCTGGGATCGCGGCGAGCTGGCGGCCCGGGCCCGCACGGTGTCCGGGTTGCTGGCCGAGCACGGTGTGCGCCCGGGCGACGTCGTGGCGATCACCCTGCCGAAGGGGCCGCAGCAGATCGCGGCGGTGCTCGGAGCGGTGCACGCGGGCGCCGTGTTCGTTCCGGTCGGCCGGGATCTCCCGCCGTCGCGGCGCCACGAGCTGTATCTCGACTCGGGTGCGGCGGTCGTGCTGGGCGAAGCGGCCGAACCGGGATCGCCGGTGCCGGTGGTCGCGGTGACCGCCGGGGCGCCCGAACGCGCGGACCGCGTTCCGGTCGACCCGGAGTCCTGCGCGTACCTGATCTACACCTCCGGCTCGACCGGTCGGCCCAAAGGCGTGCGCATGTCGCACCGGGCGGCCCGCAACACCGTCGAGGACATCGGCGACCGGGCCGGGATCGGTCCGGCCGACCGCGGGCTCGCGGTCTCGGCGCTCGACCACGACTGGGCGGTGTACGACGTCTTCGCTTTCCTCGACGCCGGCGCGAGCCTGGTGGTGCTCGACGACGGCATCCGCCGGGACGCGCACGCCTGGCTCGAGCTCGTCGGCAGGCACCGCGTCACGGTGTGGACGTCGGTGCCCGCGCTGCTGGACATGCTGCTGGTCGTCGCGGAGGCGGCGGGACAGCCGCTGCCGCTGCGGATCGCGCTGGTCGGCGGCGACTGGGTCGGGCCTGACCTGTGGGCGCGGCTGCGCGCGCTGGCCCCCGGCGCGCGGCTCGTCGCGCTGGGCGGCGCGACCGAGGTCGGCATCCACTCCACCTGGCACGAGGCGGGGCCGCCGCTGCCGGGCTGGCCGTCGGTGCCTTACGGCGGGCCGCTGCGCAATCAGGCGATCCGCGTGGTGGACCGGCTGGGCCGGGACTGCCCGGACTGGGTGCCGGGCGAGCTGTGGCTCGGCGGCACCGGGGTCGGGCTGGGCTATCACGGCGATCCCGAGCTGACCGCGCGGCGGTTCGTCGCGCACGCCGGGCAGCGCTGGTACCGCACCGGCGACCTGGTGCGCCTGCGGCCCGGCGGCGAGCTGGAATTCCTGGGCCGCACCGATTTCCAGGTCAAGATCCTCGGCCACCGGATCGAGCTCGGGGAGATCGAGCACGCGCTGGCGGCGCTCCCCGAAGTCGCCAGGGCGGTCGCGGTGGTGGACGACCGCGGCGACCGGCCGGTGCTGGGCGCGGCGGTGGTGCCGGTCGCCGAAGCCGAGGTGCAGCCAGACGAGCTGTCCGCGGCCTTGGCCCGCGTGCTGCCGGACTACCTGGTGCCGCGGCGGATCGTCGCCGTGCCGGCGCTGCCGCTGAACGCGAACGGCAAGATCGACCGGCGCGCGGTGCGGGAACTGCTCGGAGAGGAGGCACCGCGGGACCGCGGCGGACCACCGTCCGGCCCCGCCGAGCTCGCGGTCGCCGAGATCTGGGCGCGGCTGCTGAACGCCGAGCGGATCGAACGCGACGACGATTTCTTCGCTCTCGGCGGCAACAGCCTGCTGGCCACCCGGCTGCTGGTCGCGTTGCGCGAGGCCGAACTGGGCGGAGCCGGGCTGGCGGACCTGTTCGCCGCGCCGACGCTGCGCGAGTTCGCACAGCGGCTGTCGCCGGAGGAAACGCCTGCGGCGGCGGTGCTGACCGCGGATCCGGAGCACCGGTACGACCCGTTCCCGGCGACCGGCGTGCAGTGGGCCTACTGGGTCGGCAGGCGCGCCGAATTCGCGCTGGGCAGCGTCGGTTCGTTGTGGTACTGGGAATTTGACGGCACCGGGATTGACACGGCCGCGTTGGAACGCGCGTGGAACACGGTGGTGCGGCGGCACGACATGCTGCGCGCGGTGTTCGACGACAACGGGGACCAGCGCGTGCTGCCCGAGGTCCCGGACACCCGGATTCCGGTCTCGCACGGCGAAGCCGAGCTCGCCGCAATGCGGGAACGGTTGAGCCGCAGGGTGTTCGACCCGGCGGTGTGGCCGATGTTCGACCTCGCCGTGGTCGAGTACGGCGACGGACGCGCCCGGCTCGGGGTGGGCCTGGACTTCCTGGTGCTCGACGCGCTCAGCATCATGACCGTGTTCGCGGAGCTGGCGCAGCTGTACGCCGACCCGGAGGCGCAGCTCCCGCCGATCGGAGTGTCCTTCCGCGACTGCGTGCTCGGCGGGGCACCGGACCCGCGCAAGCGCGAGGAAGACCGGGAGTGGTGGCTCGAGCGGCTGGAGACACTTCCGGCCGCGCCGCGGCTGCCAGCGGTCGCCTCGGCGGCTCCAGTCGGGCCGGAAGCCTTCACCCGCCGCGAGTTCCGGTTGTCCGAGCAGCAGTGGCAGCGGATGTCGCGGGCGGCCGCCCGACACGGCGTGACGCCGTCCACGGCGGTCCTCGCCGCGTTCGCGACGGTGCTGCGGCATTGGAGCGAGGAGCGGGCGGCCACGCTGAACCTGACCCTGTTCGACCGGCCTCCGCTGCATCCGGACATCTCCCGGGTGGTCGGCGACTTCACTTCGCTGCTGCTGGTCGCCGACGAACCGGCGGCGGGGGAGAGTTTCCGCGACGCCGCGCGGCGGCTGCAGGAACGGGTGTGGACCGACATGCAGCACACCGCGTTCTCCGGCATCGACGTGCTGCGCGAGCTGGCGCGCCGCTCCGGCGGCCCGTCGGCGGCGATGCCGGTGGTGTTCACCAGCACGATGGGCATGGGGCAGCTCTCGGCCAGCCCGTTCGACCTGCGGATGCCCTTCGGCGAGTACTGCTGGGGCCAGTCGCAGACCCCGCAGGTCTGGCTCGACCACCAGGTCAGCGAGTACCGGGGCGGGCTGCTGCTCAACTGGGACGTGCTGGAGACCGCGTTCCCGCCCGGGCTGGTCGACGCGATGTTTGCGGCGTACCGCGAGCTGCTGCACCGGCTCGCGGACGACGGCGCGGACTGGTCGGTCCCGGTGCGCCCGCAGCTTCCCGAAGCGCAGCGGCAGCGCCGGGCGGAGGTCAACGCCACCCGGGGTCCGCTGCCGGAAGGCCTGCTGCACGACGGCTTTCTCGCGCGGGCGGCCGACCGGCCGGAGCGGACGGCGGTGTGCTGGGGCGTCGACCGGAGCCTGAGTTACGGCGCGCTGCGCGACCGCGCGCTGCGGGTCGCCGGGGCGCTGGCCGCGCGCGGCGTCCGGGCCGGAGACGCGGTCGCGGTGACCCTCCCGAAGGGACCGGACCAGATCGCCGCGGTGCTCGGTGTGCTCTGCGCGGGCGGCGTTTACGTGCCGGTCGGCGTTTCGCAGCCGGAGATCCGCCGGGACCGCATTTACCGCACCGCCGAGGCGAAAGCGGTGCTGGCCGAAGCCGGCGCCGAGGCGCCGCCGGGCTGCCCGGTCGTCCTCCCCGAGGAGATCGAAGCCGCGCCGCCGCTGACTGAACCGGTGCGGCGGCGGCCGGAAGACCCCGCGTATGTCATCTTCACCTCCGGTTCCACCGGCGTGCCGAAGGGCGTCGTCGTGGCGCACCGGGCCGCGCTGAACACCGTGGCCGACATCAACGACCGGTTCGCGGTCGGCGCCGAGGACCGGGTGCTGGCCGTCTCGGCGCTGGACTTCGACCTTTCCGTGTACGACATTTTCGGCCTCCTCGCCGCGGGCGGAGCACTGGTGCTCCCGGCCGAGGACGAGCGGCGCGATCCCGGGTCCTGGCTCGACCTGGCCCGGCGGCGCCGCGTCACGCTGTGGAACTCGGTGCCGGCCCTGCTGGACATGCTCCTCGCCGAAGCGGGCGGCACGTCGCTCCCGCGATCGCTGCGGGCCGCGCTGGTCTCCGGCGACTGGGTGGGCCTCGACCTGCCCGGCCGCCTCGCCGCGAGCACCGACGGCCGCTGCCGCCTGGTCGCGCTGGGCGGTGCCACCGAAGCGGCCATCTGGTCCAACGCCTTCGAGGTGTCCGCGCCCGATCCGGACTGGGTGTCCGTGCCGTACGGCTTCCCGTTGCGCAATCAGCGGTTCCGCGTAGTCGGGCCGGACGGCGAAGACCGGCCGGACTGGGTGCCCGGCGAGCTGTGGATCGGCGGGGCCGGGGTCGCCGAGGGCTACCGGGGCGACCCGGAGCGGACCGCCGAGCGGTTCGTGCGCGGCGACGGCGAGCGCTGGTACCGGACCGGCGATTCCGGCCGCTACTGGCCCGACGGCACGCTCGAATTCCTCGGCCGCACCGACCACCAGGTCAAGGTGCGCGGGCACCGGATCGAACTCGGCGAGATCGAAGCCGTGCTAAGTACGCACCCGGCGGTGCGGGCCGCAGTGGCGGTGGACGTGCGCGCGGCGGGCGTCCGCCTGGCCGCGGCGGTCTCACTCCGGCCCGGCGAGACCCCGCCGGACGCCGGGGAGCTGACGGAGTTCCTGGCCGGACGGCTGCCGGATTACATGGTCCCGCAGTGGTTCGAGGTGCTGGAGCGGCTGCCGCTGACCGCCAACGGGAAGGTCGACCGCGCCGCGGTCCGCGCCGGGCTGGCGGAGGCGGAGCCCGCCCCGGCGGAACCGCCGTCCGGCCCGGTGGAAACCAGCGTCGCCCGCCTGTGGTCGAGCCTGCTCGGCGTCGAATCGGTCGGCAGGCACGCGAGTTTCTTCGCGCTCGGCGGGGACAGCCTGCTCGCCACCCGGCTGCTCGAGCTGACCCGGACCCGATTCTCCGTCGAGATCACCCTGCGCCAGCTGCTCGGCTCGCCGAGCGTCGCCGAGCAGGCCCGGATCATCGGCGAACTGACCGAACGCCCGGTCGCCACCGTGGAAGAGGGAGTGCTGTGACGGACGCGCTGGACACCGCAACCGCCCCGGTCGACGTGCCGCGGCTGGTGGCGGAGCTGGAAGGGCTCGGCGTCGAGCTGTGGCAGGACGAGAGCGGCGGGCTGCGGTTCCGCGCGCCGCGCGGAGTGCTGACCGAAGACCGCAAAGCGGCGCTGCGCGCGGCGAAACCGCAGTTGCTGGACTACCTGCGGGAGGCGGCTCACGAACGCGCGGAACCGGATCCGGCGGCGGCCGGGAAGCCGTTCCCGCTCACCGGTGTCCAAGCCGCCTATCTGCTCGGCCGCCGGGACGTGATCGCCTACGGCCGGGTGGGCTGCCACGCGTACGGCGAACTGGATTTCCCCGATCTCGACGGGGACCGGGTCGGCGAGATCTGGCGGGCATTGGTGGCCCGGCACGGGATGCTGCGCGCGGTGGTCGACGCCGACGGGTCCCAGCGGGTGCTCGCCGAGGTGCCGCCGCTGGCGGTGCCGGTCGCGCAGGCGCGCGACGAGGCGGAGTTCGACCGGGCCAGGGAGCGGACCCGCGCTGAACTGGACCACCGGGTGTATTCGCCGGGCGAGTGGCCGTTGTTCGACGTGCGGGTCACCCGCGGCGCGGGCCGGGCGACGCTGCACCTGTCGATCGACTTCCTGATCGCCGATTTCGTCAGCATCCAGGTGCTGCTGGACGAGTTTTCCCGGCTCCGCGCCGATCCGGACCTGGTGCTGCCGGAACTGGGAATCGGCTATCGCGACTATCTGCTCGCCGAGCGGCGGCTGAGCGGCACCCGCCGCTACCGCGCCGACCGCGAGTACTGGCTGTCCCGAGTGGACAGTCTGCCGCCCGCGCCGGAACTCCCGATCCGCCCGGAGGTCCGCGACGGCGCGCCGGTCCGGTTCGCCCGGCACACGGCGACACTGGACGCCGGGCGTTTCGCGGAGCTGTCGCGGATCGCCGGCACGCACGGGGTGACCGCGTCCGCGGCGGTGCTGGCCGCGTACGCGGAAGTGATCGGCCGGTGGAGCAGGCGCCGCCGATTCACCCTCGACCTGACCGTGCTGAGCCGTTTGCCGCTGCACGAGCAGGTGGACCGGCTGGTCGGCGATTTCACCGGCATCCTGCCGCTGGAGGTCGACGCGGGGGCGAAACCCCGGTTCGCCGAGCGGGCCGCGGTGCTGCAGGACCAGCTGTGGGCGGACCTCGACCATCGGCTCTTCAGCGGAGTCGAGGTGCTGCGCGAGATGGCGCGCCGCCGCGGCCAGGACGCGGCGCTGATGCCGGTGGTGTTCACCAGCGCGCTCGGCCTCGGCTCGGCTTCGAGCGGCCCGGCCGCTCCCGGCTACGGCATCAGCCAGACGCCGCAGGTCTGGATCGACTGCCAGGTGCTCGAGCACGCGGGCGCGCTGACGGTGAACTGGGACGTGCGCGAAGGCGTGTTCCCGGACGGGGTCGCCGCGGACATGTTCGGCGCCTTCGCGGATCTGCTGCGCGGACTGGCGGACGGCGAGCGGCACTGGTCCGCGGAGTCGCCGGTCCCGCTGCCCGCGGCGCAGGAACGGCGGAGGGCCGAGGCCAACGCCACCGCCGGGCCGCTGCCCAGCGGGCTGCTGCACGGCGAGGTCGTCGAGCAGGCGCGGCGGACCCCGGACCGGCCGGCGGTGATCACCCCGGCGGAGACGCTGACGTATCGCGAGCTGGTCGGCCGGGCGGCCGCCGTCGCGCGGAGATTGTCCGAAAAGGGTTGCGGCGCCGGGGATCTGGTCGCGGTGGCGGCGGAGACCGGAGCCGGGCAGATCGTCGCGGTGTTCGGCGCGCTGCTGGCCGGGGCGGCCTACCTGCCCATCGACGTCCGGCAGCCGGCCGCCCGGCAGCAACAGCTGGTCGAGCGGTCCGGGGCGCGCTTCGCGGTCGTCGGCCCCGGCGCGGCGGCGCTGGCCGGACCGGTGGTGCTCGAAGCGGACGGTTCCGCCGCGGAACCGCCGCCGGTGACCGGCGACCCGGACGAACGCGCGTACGTCATCTACACCTCCGGCTCGACCGGCTACCCGAAGGGCGTGGTGGTGACTCACCGCGCGGCGGGCAACACCGTGGCCGACATCAACCGCCGGTTCGCGGTGACCGGCGACGACCGGGTGCTCGGGGTGGCGAGCCTCGCGTTCGACCTGTCGGTGTACGACGTGTTCGGCCCGCTTTCCGTCGGCGGGGCGCTGGTGCTGCCCGAGCACAGCCGCCGGGGCGATCCGTCGCACTGGGCCGAGCTGATGCGCGCGCGCCGGGTGACCCTGTGGAATTCGGTGCCCGCGCAAATGCAGATGCTCGCGGAGTACCTGCGGGTGGACACCGCCGCCGCCCCGCCGCTGCGGCTGACGCTGCTGTCCGGCGACTGGATCCCGGTGCGGCTTCCCGGCCGGATCCGCGAACTGCTGCCCGGCGCCGAGGTGATCAGCCTCGGCGGGGCGACCGAGGCGGCGATCTGGTCGATCTGGCACCCGGTCGGCGAGGTGCCCGAGGACGCGGCGTCCGTCCCGTACGGGCGGCCGCTGACCAACCAGACCTTCCACGTGCTGGACGAACTCGGGCGTCCGTGTCCGGAATGGACAGTCGGGGAGCTCTTCATCGGCGGGGTCGGCGTGGCAACCGGCTATCTCGGCGACGAGGAGCAGACCCGGCAGCGGTTCGGGACCGATCCGGCGGGCGGGCGGCGCTACCGCACCGGCGACCTCGGTCGTTGGCTGCCGAGCGGCGACATCGAATTCCTCGGCCGCGAGGACCAGCAGGTGAAGATCCGCGGGCACCGCATCGAACTGGCCGAGATCGAAAGCGCGCTGGCCGAGCACCCCTCGGTGGGTGCGGCGGCGGTGCTCGTCGAGGGCGAGAGCGTTCTCGATCGCGGACTCGCCGCGTTCGTGGAGCCCGCGCCGCGCGACGAGCCCGAGCCGGACCGGCTCCCGGCGGTGCTCGCCTCGGCCGCCGCGGCGGAACTGGCCGCCGTCCGGTCCGAAATGGACCCTTCGCGGGCGGTGTCGTTCGCCCGGCAGCTGGACCGCACGGCGTTGCTGGCCATGGTGCGCGCCTTGCGGGAGCAGGGATTGTTCGCCACCGCCGATTCCCGGCACACGGTCGAAGAGGTGTTCCGGACGGCGGGCGTCACGCCCAAACACGAGCGACTCGTCCGGCGGTGGATCAACGCGCTGGAGCAGAACGGAATGCTGGTCCGGGACGACGGCGTGCTCACCGGGGTGCCGCCGGTGACCGCGGCCGACCTCGAACAGGCGTGGCGCGAGGTGGACGAACTGCAGCCCGGCGGCGGGCAGCGGCCGGAGCTGGTCGAGTACTTCCACACCGCCTGCGCCCATCTGCCGGAGCTGCTGCGCGAGGACGCGGACCCGGTGCAGCTGCTGTTCCCGGAAGGCCGGGTGGACATCCAGGAATCGGCCTACCAGGGCAACTTCCTGAGCAACTCGCTCAACCGGCTGGTCGAATCCGCGGTCACCGGGCTGGCCGCGGACCGCGACGGGCCGCTGAGCCTGCTGGAGGTCGGCGCGGGCGTCGGCGGGGCGAGCATCGACCTGATCCCCGCTCTGGCCCAGTACGACGTGGACTATCTGTTCACCGACGTTTCGCGGTTCTTCCTCAACCAGGCGCGCGAACGGTTCGGCGAGCAGTACCCGTGGGTCGGCTACGGGCTGTTCGACCTGAACGAGGACTACCGGACGCAAGGGCTGCGGGCCAACAGCACCGACGTGATCCTGTGCGCGAACGTGCTGCACTACGCGCGCGACGCGGCACAGGCGCTCGGCCGGCTGCGCGAGCTACTGCGTCCCGGCGGCTGGCTGGTGTTCATCGAGACCACCCGCGACAACTACCAGATCCTCACCTCGATGGAGTTCCTCTTCGACGCCAAGTCCGGCGATTTCGCCGACGTGCGGGCGGGCCGGGACCAGACGTTCATTTCCCTGCCGCAATGGCGGGAACTGCTTGCCGGGGCCGGCGCCGACGCGGTCGTGCAGCTGTCCGCGGGCGACGAGGCGCTCGACCGGATCGGCATGCACGCGTTCGCCGCGCGGTTCAAGTCCGGCCGCGAGCCCGCGCACGATCTCGACCTGCTCGACGATCTCGCCGAACGGCTGCCGGACTACATGGTCCCCGGCAGGCTGGAGGTGCTGGACGAACTGCCGCTCACCGGGAACGGCAAGGTGGACCGCGCCGCGCTGGCGAAGCTGCTGCCGGACCGGGCGGCCCCGGCGGGCCCGGTCGCGCAGTCCCGGCCGGAGGGCGAGCTGGAGGCCGCGGTGGCGCAGGTGTGGTGCCGCGTGCTCGGCCGCACCGAGGTGGGCCGCGACCAGGACATCTTCGAGCTCGGCGGGGACTCGCTGGTCGCCGCGCAGATCGTCGGCGAGGTCAAGGAGCAGCTGCCGCAGGCGGCCGGGCTGTTCTTCGACGAGCTGCTGCGCGATGTGCTGGAGGGAGCCACCGTCGCGGAGCTGGCCGGGCGGCTCTCCGGCGAGAGCGACGCGGCGGCACCCGCCGCGCACAGCGGTCCCGAACTGGTCGAATTGGCACCGGGTTCCGGGCCGCGCACCTGGGTGGTCGTGGGCGACGGGACCGGGGAGCCGAGATGGGACCCGGGGCTGGTGTCCGGGCCGGTGTCCGGACTCCGGCCGGGCACCGCGCCGGTGCCCGCGCCGCTGGTGCAGCGGCTCGCCGACGCGTACGTCCCGCTGCTTCCCGAAACCGGGGAAATCGCCTTGTACGGCAACGATTCCGGCGGACTGGTGGCGCTCGAGCTAGGCCGCCGCCTCGCCGAGGCCGGCCGGCCGCCTGCCGCCCTGACCGTGGTGGTGCGCAGCCCGATCGGCTACCGCGACGACGAGCCGGTCGGCTACTTCTTCGCGCGCACGCTCGGCCTCGACCTGCCGGCGACCCCGGACGATTCGGAGGTCGCGGCGGCGCTGGAGAACGGCACTCCGGCGGGCGCGGCGTGGAACCCGTCCGGCTTCGGACCGGAGCTGGCCGAACGGTTCGACGCCTACCAGCGCGCGGCGCGGGAACAGGCGAGCGCGGAACCGGAGCTGTACACCGGCGACGTGACGCTGGTGCTCGATTTCGACACCGATGCGTGGCCGTCGGCGGCGAACCGGGTCAGGGATTACTGGCAGCGGGTCTGCCTCGGAGAACTGGCGGTCAAGGGATGACCCGGCGGATCGGCGTGCTCGGCGGATACGGCGCGGTCGGCAGCGCGGCGGTCCGGCTGCTCGCGGAGCGGTTCGACGGGATCGTGCGGATCGGCGGACGGGACGGAAAACGCGCCGAGGCGGCGGCGGAAGCGCTGGCGGCGGGCGAAGCGGCCGAGGTGGATCTGTGGGAGGACGCGGCGCTCGCGGCGTTCTGCCGGGACTGCGAGGTCGTCGTCCACGCCGGCGGGCCGTCGTACCAGGTGGTCGACCGGGTGGCCCGCGCCGCGTTCGCCGCCGGTGCGGATTACGTCGACGCGGGCGGCGATCTGCCGCTGTACGAAAGCCTCGCCGGAACGGAACGCCGTGCACTGGTGACGGCGGGCATGATGCCGGGACTGAGCGGCTTGCTGCCGCGCTGGCTCGCGGCGCGGACCGGCCCGGTCGCGCGGCTGGAGGCCTACGCCGGCGTGCTGGACCAGCTGACGCCGGCCGGTGCGGTGGACTACCTGCTGAGCCTCGGCGGACGGGACGGCGAATCGCAGGCGGTGTGGCAGGACGGACGCCGGGTCACGCGGTCCGCGGCTCCGCGGACGGACGTGCGGCTCCCGTTCTTCCCCGGCGTGGTCAGCGCGTTCCCGTACCTGGGCTACGAACCCGAGCGGCTGGCCCGGCAGCTCGCGATCCCGGACGTGCGCTGGTACTCCGTCTTCGACGGCGGGGCCGCGATGATGGCCGCGCTGGCCCGGTTGCAGGGCGCGATGTCCGGCGAAGGCGACCTGGCCGCCGCCGCGGCCGAGCTAGCGGAGGCCGCGGAGCTGGACATGTTCGGCCGCGAGCCGTACCAGCGGATGGTGTTCACCGCGCATCCGGTCGACGGTTCGGCTCCGCGCACGCTGGTGGCGGGGTCGCGGGACACCTCCGTGCTCACCGGCACCGTGTGCGGGCTTGCCGCGCTGCAGGTCCTGTCCGGCGCCGTCGCGCCCGGCCGGGCGTTCGCGGCGGAAGCGCTGGACGCGGAAACCCTCGTGGCCGACCTGCGCGAGACGGACGCGTTGAACGTGTTCGAGCTGATGACCGACGCGGCCGAGGCGGATGAAGCGGCCGAGGAGGGCGTGTTGTGAGCGTCCGGCCGAAGGCTGTGGTGTGCGGGACCGGCTTCGGTCGCGTGTACCTCGCCGGGCTCGCCGCTCCCGGCTCCCCGGTCGAGCTCGCCGGGGTGCTGGCGCGCGGCAGCGAGCGGTCGCGGGCGTGTGCGAAGCGGTACGGAGTGCCGTTGTGGCAGCAGGTCTCGGAGGTGCCGGACGACGTCCGGCAGGCGTGCGTGGTGGTGGGGTCGGCGGTCACCGGCGGCCCCGGCGCGCGGCTCGCGGACGAGCTGATGGAGCGCGGCATCGACGTGCTGCAGGAACATCCGGTGCACGGAGACGAACTGGCCGGGCATTTGCGGACCGCGCGCCGGTGCGGAGTCCGGTACCAGGTCAACAGCCACCACACGGAGGTGGCGCCGATCCGCCGGTTCATCGCCGCCGCACAAGCGTTGCGGCGCACCCAGCGACCGCTCTTCGTGACCGTGACCACCAGTGTCCAAGTCCTGTACACGGTTTTCGACATCCTGGGCCGGGCGCTGGGCGGGGTCCGCCCCTGGGGGTTCGACGAACCGGTGCGCGCTTCCGCCGCGCTGCGCGAACTGACCGGCGCGGACCATCCGTTCACGACCGTCGAGGGTGCCTTCGCCGGAGTTCCGCTGACCTTGCGGGTGCAGCACCAGCTCGACCCGCGCGAGCCGGACAACCACGCGCACATGTGGCATCGCGTCACGGTGGGCGCCGAAGGCGGAACGCTCACGCTGGTGGGCAGCGCCGGCCCGGTTCTCTGGTGCCCCCGGCCGCATTTGCCGGCGTCCGCGGGCGAGGCGACCGGATTCGACGAGCTGGCCGAACCGCACCTGGCGTACCCGGCCGCGGGCGCGCTCGGTCCGGCGGAGGCCCCGGACTGGGGCACGGTGCTGCGCGAGTTGTGGCCCGCCGCGGTGGTCCGCGCGCTGGCCGGGTTCCGCTCCGGCGACTGGGTCGCGGCGGGGCAGTACCACCTGGCGCTCAGCGCGCTCGTACAGCGGCTCACCGGTTTGCTGGGCCCGCCCGAGATGGTGCGCCGGGCCCCGCCGGCGGTGCTGTCGGCCATGGACCTGGCGGATGCGGCGACCGACGAGGAACGGGAAGAGAGGACCGGATGAGCACGCAGCACTGGCTCCGGCGCTACGAGCCGGTCCGCGACCCCGTGGCGCGGGTGGTGTGTTTTCCGCACGCCGGCGGCGGGGCGCGGTTCTTCCGGTCCTGGTGCGCCGGCCTGCCGCCCGGCGTGGAGCTGTGCGCGGTGCAGTATCCGGGCCGGGAAGACCGGATCCGGGAGCCCTGCGCGAGCGAACTGAGCCAGATCGCCGACGCTGTGGCGGAAGAACTGCTTGCCCGGCAACGGGTCCCGACCGTCCTTTTCGGACACAGCCTCGGCGCGGCGGCGGCCTACGAGACCGCGTTGCGGCTGCGGCGGGCGGGGGAGGCACCGGCCGCGCTCGCGGTGTCCGGGCGGGCGGCCCCGCACGATCCCGGCCGGATGCTGCACCGGACGAGCGACGACGAGCTGTGGGACGACGTCTGCCGCAGCGGCGGGACCAGCGCGGAAGTGCTGCGCAGCGCGGAAATGCGCGAGCTGATGCTGCCCGTGCTGCGCGCCGACTACCGGCTGAGCGAGCGCTACCTGCCCGGCGCCGAGCGGCCGCTGGACTGCCCGGTGCTGGCCTGCAACGGCGACCGGGACCCCGAGGTCGATCCGGATTCGCTGCCGGGCTGGCAGGCCGTCGCCGCGCGTCCGCTGCGGCGCCGGACCTTCCCCGGCGGGCATTTCTATCTCGTCGACCAGCGGCCCGGCGTCGTCGCCGCGGTGCTGGACCTGGTGTCCGCCACGACCCCGGCCGCCGTGCGCTGGCCGAGCATGCCGTGACCGCCGCACCGCTGGAGGCGGGGCCCGCCGCGGCGTGGCAGGAGGGATTCGCCGCGCTCGCCGCCGCGGATCCGACGCTGGTGGAACTCGCGCGGCGCCAGCATGCCGCCCGCCGCACGCGGCTGAATCTGGTGGCCGCCGCGGGACCGACCCTGTCGGAAGTCGTGGCGGCACAGGCGCTGGGCTTCGGGTCGGTGACCGCGGAAGGCTACCCCGGGCGGCGTTACCACCCGGGAGCCGAGCAGGTCGACGAGGTGGAACGGCTGGCCGTGCGCCGCGCGGAGGACTTGTTCGGCGCTCAGGGCGCGAATGTGCAGCCGCTGTCCGGTTCGGCGGCGAACCTGGCGGTGCTCAGCGGGTTGCTGAAGCCCGGCGAACCCGTGCTGTCGCTGGAGTTGTCGCACGGCGGCCACCTGTCGCACGTTTCCGGACGGGCCAATCTGTCGCGGTGGGTCGAATCCGCGCACTACCACCTGACCGCCGCCGGCGAGCCGGACGAGGACGAGTTGCTGTCCCTGGTGCGCGAGGTCCGGCCGCGCCTGCTCATCTGCGGCGGCTCGGCCTGCCCGCGGAAGATCGACTTCGCGGTGTTCCGCCGGGCCGCCGACGAGGCCGGGGCGCTGCTGATGGCCGACATCAGCCACATCAGCGGGCTGGTGGCGGCCGGAGTGCACGCGTCGCCGATGCCGTATTGCGACGTGGTGTCGACCTCGACGTACAAACAGCTGTGCGGTCCGCGCGGCGGGCTGCTGCTGTGCGGCCGCCGATCGCCGGTGACCCGCGCGATGCTCGACCGGGCGGTTTTCCCCGGCCTGCAGGGGACCCCGGACTTCGGCGCGATCGCGGCGAAAGCCGTCGCGCTGCGGTTCGCGGCGGGCCCGGTGTTCGCCGAAGCGATGCACCGCGCGACGCGGTACGCCGGTGTGCTCGCGGACGCGCTGACGGCCAGCGGAGTCGCACTGGTCGGCGGCGGCACCGACACCCACCTGATCCTGGCCGACCTGCGCGGCGCGGCGGCGACCGGGGCGCAGGTCGAGGACGCGCTGCGCGCGTGCGGGGTGCTGGTGAACAAGAACCTGGTCCCGGACGACCCCCGGCAGGCGGGCGAGACGAGCGGCATCCGGCTGGGAACGAACGAACTGGCCTTCCGCGCGCTGACCGACGACCAGGTGGCGGCGTTCGCGGCGGAACTGGCGGAGGTGGTGGCCCGTCTCCGCGACGGGGAATCGCCCCGCGAGTGCCAGGCCGCGCGACGGCTGAAGGCGACGGCGGAAGGGCTGGCCGCGGAAGGGTTCGTGGCGGGTTTCAGCGGCTAGCCAGGACGGCGGGCCCGGCTACTGCCTCTCAAAGGTGCTGGAAAACGCGCCGGTCTCGCGCTGGCCGTGTCGGCGATCGCGTTGCGGCGGGCCACGCGGGCGCCTGCGCGGCCGAGTGCGGCGGCGTGGGAGCCGTGGCCGGTGGGCGGCGTTGGTACCGGACGTGCTCTCGCCGCGGACTGCCGCGGCGCCCGCCTCCTCACGCGATCCGCAGCGGAAGCTTTTCCAGCCCTCGCAGGCTGAACGACGGCACCCGCCGTTCCTCGCGGTCCGCCTGCTCCAGTACCGGGAAGCGCGTAATCAGCTCGCGCAGGGCCGCCGCGGTCTCCACCCGGGCCAGCAACCCCCCGACGCACGCGTGCGCACCGCGGCCGAAGCCGAGGTGCGCTTTGCCCGAGCCGCGGTCGAAGCGGAGCTCGTCCGGGTCCGGGTAGCGTTCCGGGTCGCGATTCGCGGCGCCCAGCAGGAGCATCACCGTGGCGCCTTCGGGGATCACCGTCTCCCCGATCGGATAGTCGCAAGCGGTCACCCTGGTCGCGGTCTGCACCGGGCTGTCGAAGCGCAGCAGTTCGTCCACCGCGACGTCGACGAGCGACGGATCGGCCCGCAGCTGCGCCAGCCGCTCCGGGGCGCGCAGCAGGGCGAGCATTCCGTTCGCGATCAGGCTGACCGTGTTGTGGTGCCCGACCATCAGCAGGAACACCCCGTTCACCAGCAGCTCCGGCAGGCTCATCCGGCGGTCCGCGCGCATGGCGGCGACCCACCGGCTCAACAGGTCGTCGCCGCCGCGCCGGCGGTGGCGCACCAGGCGGCCGAAGTACTCGCCGCATTCGCGGGTCGCCTCGGCTCCCGCGCTCCGGGCCTGTCCGGTCAGCAGCCAGTCGGGATCCGAGACCGCGCCGAACGCGCGCGACCAGCGCTCCAGGAGCGGCCAGTCCTCCTCGGGGATGCCGAACAGCGTGCCGATCAACGAGATCGGCAGCGGATAGGCCAGATCCGCGACCAGGTCGACGACGCCGGGCGCGCGGGCGGCGAGCCGGTCGACCGCGGTCCGCGCCGCTTCGGCGATCGCCGGGCGCATCCGCTCGACCGCGGCGGGCAGGAACTCGGCCGAGACCGCGGTGCGGATGCGCGGGTGATCGGGCGGGTCCAAGGCGTTGAGGGGCAACGGAAACCGGTCGTCGATGCCGCGCGAGCGGAAGTACTCCGCGTATCCGTCGCCGCGGGCGAGATCGCAGCTGAGCCGCGGGTCCCGCAGCCCTGCCGCGACGTCCGCGTACCGCCCGGCCAGCCAGACCCCGGTTTTCGTGCGGACCGCGGCCGAGCGGCGGATCCTGGCCAGGCGCGGGTACGGATCGTCCGCGTAGCCGGCGGTGACCGCGTCGTCGAAGAAGTCGCTGGCGTTCATATTCGCGTCCCCAGGAAGTGGCGGTGCACGGACCGGTCGTAACACGATGTCCGGCGGAACCGTTCCATCATCCCGGAAAGGGCGGCCGATTGTGAAAATCGTGGTGACCTGCCAGCCCGCGGTCGGGCATTTCCACGCCGTCGCCCCGCTCGCGCGCGCAGCCGTGCGCGCCGGGCACGAGGTGGTGGTGGTCACCGGGCGGGGCATGGGAAAGTGGGTGCGCGACGCCGGTTTCGACGTGGTCGAGACCGGGCCGGAGTGGCTCGCCGGACGGCCGCGCGCCGGGTCGTTCGACAACGAGCGCCGACGGCTTCGGCTGATGTCGATGGGCACCGCCGCCCTGCTTCCCGGAATCGTCGACGCGCTGCGCACGCTCGGCGCGGACCTGCTCGTGCACGAGTCGCTGGAATGGGCGGGCCCGCTGGCCGCGGACGTCGCCGGGGTCCCGTTCGCGTCGCTCGGCCAGCTGCCGCGGATGCCGCGCGCCCTGCAGGCCGAAGCTCTTGCCCCGCCGTGGAATTCGGCGCGGGAACGGCTGGGCCTCCCGGCCGACCCGAAGCTGGAACGGCTGTGCCCCTACCTCTACCTCGACGCGTACTTGCCGAGCATGCAGCCGCTTTCGGAGGATCCCTTGCTGTGGTTCGGCTCGCGGGAGGAGGACGCGATCGCGCATCCGGTCCGGCCGCCGCTGTGGCAGGCCGCCGCCGAGACGCTGCCGGACTGGCTGTCCGAACCGGACGGACGGCCGCTGGTCTACGTGACCATGGGCACCGCGTTCAACACCGAGCCGGAACTGTTCGCCACCGTCGCGAACGCGTTGCGCGGCGGCGATTTCCGCGTCGTGCTGACGGTCGGCAAGGGCGTCGACCCCAGCGGGCTCGACGGCGATGGGGTACACGCGGTGGAGTATCTCCCGCAGTCGCAGGTGCTGCCGAAGGCGGACGCCGTCGTGCACCACTCCGGCTATCTGACCACCGTCGGCGCGCTCGCGCACGGACTGCCGATGGTGCTGCTCCCGGTCGCGGTCGACCAGCCCTACCACGCGCACCGGCTCTCCGCCGCGGGCGCGGGAATCCGGCTGGACGCCCGGAATCTGACCGCGGGCCTGGTGCGGGACGCGGTCGAAGAGACGCTGCGCGAACCGCTCTACCGGGCCAACGCGAACCGGCTGCGCGCCGAATTGTGGTCGATGCCCGCCGAGGACGAGGCGGTCGGCCTCCTCGAAAAGCTGGGCGCGCGCGGCGAACCGGTCCGCCGCGCCGCCGGATGAGGTCTTTCCCCGCGGATTTCCCCAGTGCAGAGGAGTTGGACATGGATGCGGTTGCCGGAACCGAGTGGGTCCCGGCCGGGCTGCCGGTGCGGCGGGTCCTGCTGACCGGGGCCACCGGACGGGTGGGCGCGCGGTTCCTGCCCCGGCTCAAGCAATCGGGCGCGGAAACGCGGCTCATGGTGTGGAGTCCCGGCCCGGGAGTGCGGAGCAGCGCGACGATGATCGTCGGCGACCTCGCCGAGGCCGGCGCTTGCCGCGCCGCGGTCGAGGGAATGGACGCGGTCGTGCACATCGCCGCGGCTTTTCAAGGGCTCGGGCCGGATCAGTCCGAGGAGGTGAACTTCCAGGCGACCCGGCAGCTGGCCGTCGCTGCCCGCGACGCCGGGGTGCGGCGGTTCGTCCAGCTCAGCAGTTCCCTGGTCTACGCCGACGGCCCCGGTGCCGCGGCCGAGGACGCCCCGGTGCGCGAAAGCGCGGCGGCGAGCTTCCCCGCGGCCAAGCTGGGCGCCGAGCGCGCACTGTCCGATGTGGACGGGCTGGAAAGTTCGGTGCTGCGCCTGGCGTTCACCTACGGCGAGGGCGATCCGCACCTCGCGGAAGCGATCAGCTGGGCGCGGCGTGGCGGTGCGGGGCGCATGCATCTGGTGCACCACGCCGACGTCCGGCAGGCGATCCTGTGCGTGCTGGCCGCCCCGGAACTGCCGCGCCGGGTCTACAACGTCGCCGACGACCGCCCGGTCGAGCCGGCCGAATTGCTTGCCGCCACAGAAGGATTCGCGGTGCGCGGGCAGGTTGAAGAAGGCGCGGTGACGGAAACGGAACCGGGCGCGCAGCCGTTCGGACGAGTGCTGGCCGCCGAGGCGATCCGACGGGAGCTCGGGTTCGCACCCGAGTTCCCGAGCATCGAAGCGGCCGCGGAAGAGGGGGCGTTGTGAGCGTGCTGGACGTGTACAACCCGGCCGACGGTTCGCTGGCCGGCCAAGCGCCGGTCTGCGACGAGGCGCGGCTGGGACAGGTGATCGAGCAGGCGCATCGGGCCTGGCCGGGCTTCCCGCCGGAGGAGCGGCGAGAAGCGCTGCTCGCGGCGGCGAAAGCGGTGTCGGCTCAGGCACGTGCGCTCGGCGAGCTGATCACCCGCGAACAGGGGAAGCCGCTGGCGATGGCGGTGGCCGAGGCGTTCGCGGCCGCGGCTTTTCTGCGGTACAACGCGGGTCTGGCGCTCGAACCGGAGGTGCTGCGCGAGGATCGCCGCGGCTACGCCGAACTGGTGCGCCGGCCGCTCGGAGTCGTCGCGGCGGTGACCCCGTGGAACTTCCCGGTCGCCGTCGCGGCCGCCAAGCTCGCTCCGGCGCTGCGGGCGGGCAACGCGGTGGTGCTCAAGCCGTCGCCGTACGCGCCGCTGGCGACGGTGCGGCTCGGCGAAATCCTGGCCGCGGCGCTGCCGCCCGGACTGTGCACAGTGGTCTGCGGCGACGGCGCGCTCGGCTCGGCGTTGGCGACGCATCCGCTGGTGCGCAAGGTGAGTTTCACCGGATCTACGGCGACCGGACGGGCGGTGGCCGGACAGGCCGCCGACGGGATCAAACCGGTGCTGCTGGAACTGGGCGGGAACGACGCCGGGATCGTGCTCGACGACGCGGACCCGGCCGCGCTGGCCGAGCAGGTGTTCTGGGACAGCTTCGCGAACAACGGACAGGCCTGTGTGCTGATCAAGCGGCTGTACGTCCCGCGGTCGCGGGCAGGGGAGTGGGTCGAAGCGCTGGCCGCGCAGGCGGATTCGGTGGTCGTCGGCGACGGGATGGTCCGCGGCACGCAGCTCGGCCCGGTGAGCACCCCGGCGCAGCACGAGCGGATCGCCGGGCTGGTCGCCGCGGCGCTGCGGGACGGCGCGAAGGCCGCGGCGGGAGGGAAACCCGGCGAAGGCCCCGGCCTGTTCTACCCGCCGACGATCCTCGCCGACGTCACGGACGACATGGCGGTGGCGGCGGAGGAACAATTCGGCCCGGCGCTGCCGGTGCTGGCCTACGACACCGAGGACGAGGCGCTGGCGCGCGCGAACGACAGCAATTTCGGCCTCGGCGGTTCGGTCTGGTCGGCCGACCCGGAGCGGGCGTGGCCGCTGGCCGGCCGGCTGGAATGCGGCACCGCGTGGGTCAACGCGCACGCGGACTTCGCGCCGGACCAGCCCTTCGGCGGGCTCAAGCACAGCGGCATCGGGGTGGAGAACGGGACAGCGGGCCTGCACGAGTACACCGCCGCGCAGGTCCGCTGCCGTCCGGCGGATCAGGTCAGTCCGCTGTAGAACATCGCGCCGATCACCGCGCGGTCGTCCTGCGGCAGCCGCGCGTGCGGCGTGGCCCGGCCGACCAGCGCGAGGCACTCCCGCGGCTGGTAGACGAAATCCTTGCCGCCGCGGGGGAACTGCCCCTCGGAGACCACCCAGCGGCCGAGCGAGCTCGCGGTGTCGGTGGCCTGGTCCAGATAGGAGCGCATCGGCCCCGCCTCGCCGTCCACGGTGAACAGCAGGGACACCTCGCAGGTCGGCATGTCGGTGTGCACGCCGAGGAAATCGCCCTTGCGGTAGCGCAGGTAGGTGCAGCGGGTCGGGTACATCGCGCGGCCCATCCGCCTGCTCACGTCCGCCACCAGCACCGGGTCCTCGTGGATCTGCACGAGCGTCGGGCCCGCGCCGAGGTACATGTTGCTGGACTTGCTGGTGAGCGCGTCGTGCAGGACGTCCCAGCCGGGATCCGGGCCGCCGGCGAAGGCCATCCCGGCTGCCGGGTCGAGGTGGTCCAGTTCGGCCGCGCACCGGCGCAGCGTCTCCGCGGAGACGAAATCGTCGATGTGCCACCAGAACGAGTCGTTGTCCAGTTTGGACAGATAAGCGTCGCGGCGGCGGGTGGACTCGGCGAGCAGCCGGGCGTAGTCCTCGTCGTCGCGTTCGCCCGGAGCGCGGACCACCCGGCCCTGCAACGCTTTCGTCACGAGCGGGCCCTGCGGGAACATCTCGTCGTAGCCGTCGGTGATCGGGGCGATCCCGGCGCTCTCGAAGTCCATCGCGGACACCGCGGGCCCGCCGCCGGACACGATCAGCTTTTCGAAGAGGCCGATCGAGGCGGGCGGGTCGTCGGCGGCCCCGAGATGGCGGCGGATGCGCCACCGCCGCCATTCGAGCTCGACCTCGTTGACCCGGAACCGCGGCCACCGGTACTTGCCGCCGGCGTCGTACAGGAGTTCGCGGACCGGGCCGGCGTCGATCTGCTGATTGAGTGCGGCCGATGTGGCCACAGCTTCGGGAGAAAAGGTCGGCATGTCCCCAGTTTCCCGCTGTGGCAACGAAAAGTCAGCAGCGTGCGACGTCAGGAACTGAGCAGCGCGACCACGTCGGCGGCGCAGCCCCACGAATACATCACGCCGCTGCCGCCGTGGCCGTAGTTGTGCACCACCACCGAGCCGCCGTCGCGGTCGGCTTCCAGCCGGACCTCGTCGCGGCCGGGCCGGAACCCGACGCTCGCCTCCAGCAGCTCCGCGCCGGCCAGCCGCGGCTCCACCCGCACGCAGCGCTCCAGGATCGCGGCCACCTCGGCGTCGGACGGCTCGGGGTCGGCTCCGCCGGTCTGGACGCCGCCGAGCACGACGTGGTCCCCGTGCGGCAGGTAGGTGGCCCACTCCGGGTTGATCGGAGCCTCGAGGAAGAAGCTCTCGAGCCCGGGGTCGGCGACGACCACCTTGATCCCGCGCACCGGCTCCACCCGCTCGTCGGCGGCCAGTTCGCGGGCGGCCAGTCCGGTGCAGTTGACCACCGCCGGGCACTCCTCGCTCGCCTCGGCGAGTGAAGCGGCCGGGCGCACCTCGAGGGTCCCGCCGCCCGCCTCGAACTCCGACCGCAGATGCTGCAGGTACTTCGGGGTGTCCACGATCGGCAGCGTGACCCAGAACCCGGTGCCGTAGCCCTCGGGCAGTTCGGCGGGCTCGCACAGCCGGAACCCCTCGGTCTGGTCGGCGCCGGGCGGGATCGCGCCAGCCGGGCGGGCGACCAGCCTGCCGTCGAGGACGCGCACGCCGGGCGGCGCCGCGCGGAGCCGGCGCAGGGTCTCCTGCTGCCAGCGGTGCCCGGGCGAGCCGGGCGGGTCGAGGTTGGGCCCGACCATCGCCGCGGCCTTCGTGGAGGTGGTCTCCTCCGGCGGCGCCGCGGTCCGGATCCGCACCCGGCTCCCGGCCTCCTGCAGGGCCAGCGCGGTGGTCAGGCCGATGATCCCCGAGCCGAGCACCAGCGCGTCGGGCGCTGCGGTCATGTCAACCTCCCTGGAGCCGGCCGGCTCCTTCCCGCGGGAGGTCGCCGTCGGCGAATCGTCGCCACAGTTCGCGGCGCCGAGGCTTCCCGCTGGTCGTGCGCGGGATCGTGCCCGTCGCCGCGGAGAGCATGATCAGCTCGGCGCCCGCGGCCAACCTTGCCAGGTCGGTGCGGGCCAGGTCGAGCAACGCGGGGTCGGCGTGTTCCGCGACGACCACCGCGACCTGCACCCCGTCGGCCACGCCGAGCAGCACCGCCTGCTGCCGGCGCGGCAGTCCGTGCGCTTCGAGCGCCGCTTCGAGGTCTTCGGCGAACACCGGCCGTCCGCGCACCTTCATGCTGTCGCCCATCCTGCCCAGCACATAGAGCTGTCCGCCGCTCAGGAAGCCCGCGTCCCCGGTGCGCACGGCGCCGCCGGCGAACCGGGTGGTCTGCGCGACCGCTCCGGCGTGGTAGCCGTCCGCGACCGAGGGCCCGGCCACGGCGATCTCGCCGACGCGGTCCTCCGGCAGCGGATCGCCGGAGTCGTCCACCACCGTCACCGAGACCCCGGACAGCGGGCGGCCGCAGCCCACGAGCGTGACCGCTTCGCCGCCGGCCTCGGCCGGGGCGATCGACCGGGTGGTCCACCGTTCGTCGAGCCGGGAGCCGGTGACCGCGAGCGTCGCCTCGGCGAGTCCGTAGGCGGGCAGCAGCGATTCCGGGGCGAACCCGTACGGCGCGAGCAGGTCGGCGAAGGCGCGCAGCGTCGGCTCGGCCACCCGCTCGGCGCCCACGATGACCGCGCGCCACTCCGAGAAATCGCAGCCGGACAGTTCGGCGGGCCGGACCCGGCGCAGGATGTGTTCGAGGCCGAAGGTGGGCATCGCGGTCAGCCGCGCGCCGGATTCGCCGAAGCAGCGCAGGTATCGCGAAGGCCGCCGGAGGAACTGCTGGGGCGAGCACAGCCACAGGTCGGTCTGGTTGGTCACCGGCGTGAGCAGGCAGCCGATCAGGCCCATGTCGTGGTGCATCGGCAGCCAGGACGCGGTCGGGTCGTCCGGTCCCATCGCCAGCCACTCCCGGATCGCGCGCACGTTCGCGGTCAGCGCGGGGAACGGGACGCGCACGCCGCGCGGGCGGCCGCTCGACCCGGAGGTGAACTGCAGCATCGCGAGGTCGGCGGCGGGGACCGGCGGTACCGGCCCGCCGCCGGGCGCGCCGTCGAGCAGCACCGGTTCCGGGCCGACCGCCTGGCGCACGGTCTCGGCCAATCCCGGTGCGGTGCAGACGAATCGCGGCCGCGCCGTCTCGGTCAGCGAGGCCAGCAGCGTCCGCCACTGCGCGAGATCCTGGCCGAACAGCGGCGGGCTGGCGGGGGCGGGCACCGTGCCGGCCAGCATCGCACCGAAGTACCCGGTGACGAAACCGGGTCCGGTCGGTTCGACCACCAGCACCACGTCGCCCCGGGCCGCGCCGCGCTCCAGCAGTTCGGCGGCGCGCGCGTGCACGGCGGCGGCCAGCCGCGGGTAGTCCCAGCGGCTCCACTCTTCCTCGTCCCCGGCGAACCGGATCCCGGTGTCCGGCCTGGGTTCCCACAGCCACCGCAGGAGCGCGAGCCGGTCGGTTCTCGGTGCGTCCATGCGGCCATCGTCGCGTACGGGCGTCCCGCGCGTCTCGCGTGCAACCGGGCCGTCCGACGTTGCGGGTGCCGCGACCGGTCCGGCACCGTTCCCTGCGCGCGTCCCGCGCTCGCCGCGGGCGTCCGGCGGGTGTCCGACTGGGGGATTTCCCCACTTGCACGGACCGCCGGCAGTCCTCCAGGGAGGTAGTCAAGTGTCGCGATCCGACGTCGTCTGCGGGCTCAAGCTCACCCATGACGGTGCGGTGGCGGTGATCGACGGCAGCAGGCTGGTGGCGTCGGTCGAGGCGGAGAAGATCGGCAACCGGCCGCGGCATTCGGCGCTCGACGACGCCGCGGAGATCGTGCGGGAACTCGCCCGCGACGGATTCGGCCCGGACGCGATCGACCGGGTCGCGGTCGACGGCTGGGCGGCCGAACAGGACGGCCCGCCCGCGGTCGGGTTCACCGCGCTCGACGGGCAGCGGATCGCCCTCCCGGTCGCCGGCTACGCGGACGAACCCGGTCCGGCCGCGCCGCCCGCGGCGTTCTCCGGGACGCACGCGGTGCTGGGCGAGCGGGGGCCTCGCGGCTACGCCGGCTACACGCACGCCACTGACCATCTGCTGTCCAGCTACTGCACCAGCCCGTTCGCCAAGGAAGGCCGCGCGGCGCTCGGCATTGTCTGGGACGGCGGGATGCCGCCGTTTCTGTACCTGGTGGACCCGCGTGAGTCAGCCATCACCCCGATCGGCACGCTCACCGGCGTTTCCGGTGCGCTGTACCCGGTTTTCGCCTCGCACTTCGCACCGTTCCGGGTGGACCGGCGGACCGCGGACCCGGACCGCCGGTTCGGGATGGAGGCGCTGTTCCCGGTCTCGGGCAAAGCGATGGCGTACGCGTCGCTCGGCAAGCCGATCGAAGCGGCGGTCGACCGGTTCGAAGAGGTCACCGCCTCGACCGCGCCCGCGACCACCCCGATGCGGTGCTACCAGTGGAGCGCGGAGGCACTGCGCCGGGTGCGCCCGCTCGGGCTGTCCGACGCGGAACTGCTCGCCTCGTTCCAGGAAGCGCTTTACCGCGGGCTGGAACGGGGCCTGCGCGCGGTTTTCGCCGCACGGCCGGAGCTGGCCGGACTGCCGCTGTGCGTGTCCGGCGGCTGCGGGCTGAACATCAAATGGAACGCGCGGCTGCGCGGCAGCGGCCTGTTCCCGGACGTGTGGGTGCCGCCGTTTCCGAACGATGCCGGGTCCGCGATCGGGGCCGCCTGCGCCGAAATGGCGCGCACCACCGGGAAATTCGCGCTGGAGTGGACGGAATTCGCCGGACCGCCGGTGCGCTGGGACGGCGCGGTTCCCGACGGCTGGTCGGCGCAGCCGTGCGACGTCGCGGGCCTGGCCGCGCTGCTGGCGCGCACCGGGGAGCCGGTCGTGGTGATCACCGGCCGTGCCGAACTGGGGCCGCGGGCGCTGGGCAGGCGCAGCATCATCGCGCCGGCGACCGACCCGGCGATGCGGGACCGGCTCAACGAGATCAAGGGCCGGGAGTCCTACCGCCCGGTGGCCCCGATCTGCCTCGAACACCGCGCGCCGGAAGTGTTCGATCCCGGCACGAGGGACCCGTACATGGTTTTCGACCACGCGATCCGGCCCGGCTGGCAGGACCGGGTCCCGGCGATCGTGCACGTCGACGGCAGCGCCCGGCTGCAGACCGTCGGACCGGACAACCAGCCCGCGCACGAACTGCTGTCCTGCTACGAGCGGCTGACCGGGATCCCGGTGCTGTGCAACACCAGCGCGAACTTCGCCGGCCGCGGCTTCTTCCCCGACCCGGGCTCGGCGATGAGCTGGGGCGGCACCTCCTACGTGTGGTCGGAAGGCACGCTCTACCGCCGGGACGAGCGGCAGTGAACGGCGAACTGGCCCCGCTGAGCGCGGCGGGGGAGAAGCTGGCCGGACTCGCGCAGCGGCACGCCGCGGAGTTCGAGCCCGCGGCCGCCCGGCACGACGCGGAGAACTCCTTCGTCACCGAGAACGTCGAAGCCATGCGGGCGAGCCGGTTCCTGGCCGGAACCGTGCCCGAGAGTTTCGGCGGTCTAGGCGTGACGTCGCTGCACGACCTCGCGGTGGCGGTGTCGCGGCTGGCGCGCGGCTGCCCGGCCACCGCGCTGTCGGCGAACATGCATCTCGGAGCGGCGCTGCTCCTCGCGCGCAGCGCGGACACGGCCGGCCTCGACCCGGCGCACCAGCGCGGCCTGCGCGGTCTGCTGATGCTGCTCGGCCGGTGCCGGGTGGTGCTTTCGCACGCGGGCACCGAGCCGGGCGCGAGCCTGTTCGCGCCGGCGACCGAGGCGGTTCCCGGCCCGGAGGGCTACCGGGTGACCGGGCGGAAGTCCTTCGCCACCAACGCGGAAGTCGCCGACGTGTTCACGGTTTTCCTGCGCGTGCCCGGCTCCGACGGCGAACCGCGCGCGGGCACCGCGATGATCCGCCGGGACACGCCGGGACTGCGCGTCGAACGGACCTGGGACGCACTGGGCATGCGCGGCACCGGAAGCCACGACGTCGTGTTCGACGGCTGCCTGGTCCCGGCGGACGCGGTGCGGGTGCGCGGCAGGCTCGGAGTCGCCTCGGCCGAGGAGTGGATCGGCGTCCTCGCGGTGAATTACCCGATGCTGGGCGCGTATCTCGGGATCGCCGAATCCGCCGCCGAACGGGCCCGGCAGGCGGTGCGCGCCAGGGCGCGGCCGGGGTCGGCCGAGCAGCTGGCGGAACTGCGGCTGCTGCTGACCGGGGCCAGGTCGGCGTTGTCGCGCACCGGGCAGTTGCTGGACGAGAACCTGGCCGGGCCGCTCGGGGACGGCGAGGCCGAGCAGCTGATGGCGGAATTCCAGTGCGCCAAACTGATCCTCAACCGCGCCGCGGTGGACGCGGCGGACCTCGCCATGGCGGTGGTCGGCGGCCGCTCCTACCGGTCCGGCGACCCGCTTTCCCGGCTCTACCGCGACGCCCGCGCGGGCGGGTTCATGCAGCCGTTCTCGCCGGGCGAGGCGCGCGCGTTCATCGGCGCGGCCGCGCTGGCCGATCCGCGCGAAAAGTGTTGATGCACAGAGGTTTTCGCTGACGCCGGAGGTTCGTAGGATCACCGTGTGACGACGCGAACCGAAGCGGAGGTCCGCAGCCAGATCCGGGAGATCGTCCTCGAACTGGCTCCGGGCTCGCCGGAAGAGACATCCACCGACCCGCTGCTGGTCGAAGAGCTCGAGTACCACTCGCTGGCGCTGCTCGAGCTCGCCTTCGCCCTCGAGGACGAATTCGACCTGCCGCCCATCGACGAGACCAGCGTGCAGGCGATCAAGACGGCGCGGGACATCGAGGACTACGTGCTGAGCCAGCTCGGCAAAGCCGGGTCCGGGGTTCCCGCCGAGCCCGCGCCGGCGGAGTGAGCCCGCGATGGCCGGGCAGGAGATCGTCTGCGGCCTGAAGGCCACCCACGACGGAGCCCTCGCCGTGTTCGAGGGCGACCGCCTGGTGTTCTCGGTCGAGGCCGAGAAGCTGGAGAACCGGGCCCGGCATTCGCGGCTGGCGGACATGTCCGACGTGATCGCGCTGCTGGCCGCGCACGGGCTCGAAGCGCGCGATCTCGACCGGGTCGCGGTGGACGGGTGGGTGCAGTCGGGCGACGGCCGCAACGCCGTGGAGGTGCTGAACGACGGCCCGCATCTGCTCGACGTCGCCGGGTACAGCGTGCTCGGCTCCCCGGAACAGCCCCTGGACGCGCTGGTGCGCACCGCGGGCAGCGGGCTGCCGATCGGGGAGAAAACCTTCGAGTACTCCAGCTACACCCACGCCACCGGGCACGCGATGGCGAGCTACTGCACCAGTCCGTTCGCGAAAACCGGCGAGCCCGCGCTGGTGCTGGTCTGGGACGGCGGGATGCCCGCCACCGTTTTCCGCTTCGATCCGGATTCCGCGTCGCTGCGCTCCTACGGCGCGGTGCTGCCGGTCGCCGGCTCGCTGTACCCGATCTTCGCGTCGTTGTTCGACCCCTTCAAGGTTTCCGGGAAACAACGCCGGGACAAGGGCGACTTCGGCGATTTCGCGCAGCTGGAGGCGCTCCTGCCGGTTTCCGGCAAGGCGATGGCCTACGCGGCGCTGGCGGAGCCGGACGAGCGCGCGGTCGAGCTGATGATCGAGCACACCCGGAAGGCCGGGCAGATCGGGGTCGCCGGCGCGTTCGTCTGGAGCCACCGGGTACGCGCGGCGCTGGCCCCGCTCGGCTTGTCGGACGCGGCGGTGCTGGCTTCCTTCCAGGAACACCTTTTCCGCCTGCTGCTGCGCGGATTGCGCGACGGCCCCGTCGCGCGCCTGGTCGCCGACGGCCTGCCGCTGTGCCTGTCCGGCGGCTGCGCGCTGAACATCAAGTGGAACGCGCAGCTGCGGGAGAGCGGCGTCTTCTCCGCGGTGTGGGTGCCGCCGTTCCCCAACGACGCGGGTTCGGCCATCGGTACCGCGTGCGCGGAAATCGTGCGCACCACCGGGAATCCGGCGGTGCGGTGGTCGGTGTTCTCCGGTCCGGACGCCGGGCCGGTGTCCGGACCGGAACCGGGGTGGCTGGAGCGCGAGTGCCCGATCGAGGACGTCGCCCGGCTGCTGCACCAGGTCGGCGAGCCGGTGGTGCTCGTCAGCGGACGCGCCGAGCTCGGCCCCCGTGCGCTCGGCCACCGCAGCATCGTGGCCCCGGCCGCGCCCGCGGCGGTGCGCGATCGGCTCAACGAAATCAAGCTGCGGGAGTCCTACCGGCCGGTCGCGCCGATCTGCCTCGAAGAGCACGCGCCGGAGATCTTCGACCCCGGGGTTCCCGATCCGTACATGCTGTTCGAGCACCAGGTCCGGGCGCAGTGGCAAGAGCGGGTGGCCGCCGTCGTGCACTCGGACAACAGCGCGCGGCTGCAGACGGTCTCGCCGGAACACCCGTTGCTGCACCGGTTGCTCACCGCCTATCACGCGCTGAGCGGGGTTCCGGTGCTGTGCAACACCAGCGCCAACCATCCCGGCAGCGGCTTCTTCCCGGACGCGGCCTCGGCGATGCGCTGGGGCGGGACCCGTTACGTGTGGTGCCGCGAGCGGCTCTACCACCGGCCGGACGCGCCGGTGCCGGACGCGCCGTGACCGGCCCGCCGCGCCGGGCGCAGATCTCGCAGCGGCTGGAGATGCTGCCCCCGATCGCGTTGCGGGTGGCCGCGACGCTCGGGCTCGCCGACCTGATGGAATCCGGACTGTCCGATGTGGAGGAACTGGCCGCCGCGGCGGGCTGCGACGCGGACGCGCTCGGCCGCCTGTTGCGCTACCTGGCGCAGCTGAACGTGTGCCGGGCCGAGGACGGCGGCTACCGGGTGACGCCCGCGGGACGGCTGCTGCGCAAGGACCATCCGGCCGGGCTGGCCGGCTGGCTCGACCTCGACACGGCGGGCGGGCGGATGGACCTCGCGCTGACCGGGCTGCTGCACGCGGTGCGCACCGGGGAACCGGGCTACGACGCGGTGTTCGGCCGCTCGTTCTGGGCGGATCTCGGCGCGGACGAGACCTTGTCGGACTCGTTCGACCGGCTGATGGCGGGCAAGGCGGCCGCGGTGGCGGGCGACCTCGCCGCGCACGCGGATTTCTCCGGCGGCGGCGAGGTGGTCGACGTCGGCGGGGGCAGCGGGCAGACGCTGGCGGCGATCCTGCGGGCCCATCCGGACCTGCGGGGCTGCCTGTTCGACCAGCCCGGCCCGGTGCGCGCCGCGCGGCGGACCGTCGACGCCGCCGGGGTCGCGTCGCGGTGCCGGCTGGTGGAGGGCAGCTTCCTCGACGGCGTACCGGCGGGCGGCGCGGTGTACCTGCTGGTGGACATCCTGCACGACTGGGACGACCGGACCGCGGAACGGATTCTGCGCGCGTGCGCGGCCGCCGCGCGTCCGGGCGCGCGGATTCTCGTCGTCGAACGCATTCCGGACGAGGACATGGGCGGCGACGGCGCGGCCGCGGACCTGAAGATGCTGGTGCTGTTCGCCGGGCGGCAGCGCAACGCCGCGCGGATGCGGGAACTCGTTGCGGCAGCGGGGATTTCGCCCGGAACCGTGCAACTGCTTCCGTCCGGATTCTCGGTTTTCGAGGGTAGAGTCGAAGCATCGGCGATCGCCGGCTGAAGCCGCAGAAAACACTTGTCGCGAACAATTCCGGGGAATGTGAGTGCGCAATGGGTCGAATGCTGGTCACCGGGGCTTCCCGGGGCATCGGGCGCGCGATCGCGGTGCACCTGGCCGGGCAGGGGCACGACGTCGCGGGGTGCTTCCGCACCGGGAGCGAGGAAGCCGCCGCCGTCGAGGCCGAGGTGACCCGGTGCGGCCGGCGGGCGTTCTTCGAACCGTGCGACGTCGCCGACGCGGACGCGGCGGACGCGTTCTTCGCCGCCGCGGAGGAAAAACTCGGGCCGATCGACGCGCTCGTCACGAACGCGGGGATCACCCGGGACGCGATGAGCCCGCTGATGTCCCCGGCGGACTTCGCCGAGGTCGTCGCCGTCAACCTCACCGGGGCGTGGAATTTCTGCCGGGCGATGGCGTTCCGGATCGTCAAGCGGCGCGGCGGCGCGATCGTGGCGATCTCGTCCGCGGCGGGCGTCTACGGCCACGCGGGCCAGTCGAACTACGCGGCGGCGAAGGCCGGGATCATCGGCATGACCAAATCGATCGCCAAGGAGATCGCGCCCTACGGCGGCCGGGCGAACGTGGTGGCCCCCGGGTTCATCGAAACCGACATGACCGCCGCGCTCGGGGCGAAAGCGCGCGAGCGGGCGAAACAGGCGATTCCGTTGCGGCGCTTCGGTTCTCCCGGCGACGTGGCCTCGCTGGTGTCCTTCCTGCTCTCGGAAGAGGCGGGCTACATCACCGGCGGGGTGTTCCCGGTCGACGGGGGGATGGTGCTGTGAGCGAGCGGAGCGCGCCGGCGAGCGCGTGGCCGCAGCTGCGCGAGGTCGCGGTCGTGCCGGGCGACCCGGTCCGGGTGACCGCGTCCGCGGTCGTCGTGCCCGCCGGGAACCCTTATCTGGAAGCGCATTTCCCCGGCGGCACGATTCTGCCCGGGGTGTTCGTGCTGGAAGCGGTGGGGCACGCGGTGCGCGCGGCGGCCGGCGCCGGGACGGAACTGCTGGAACTGACCTCGGCCCGGTTCACGCGCCCGGTGCGCGAACACGACCGGATCGAGCTGGAAGTGCTGGTGTCGCGGGAAGAATCGGGACGGCTGAAGGCGTCCGCGAGCTGCCGGCTCGCCGAGGGACCGCGCACCGCCACCGTCGAAGCGGTTTTCGGCAGGCGATCGTGACCGGCGGCGTGTGCCTCGACTTCGGCGACATCAGCGCGCTGCTGCCGCACGGGCGGGCAATGGTGCTGGTGGACCGGATCTGGATCGCCGCGGACGGCCGGTCGGCGGTCGCGACGAAAGCGGTCAGCGGCACCGAATACTGCTTCCGCGAAGCGGACGCCGGATGCGGCTACCCGGAATCGCTGGTGGTCGAGTCGTTCGGCCAGACGGCCGCGGTGCTGTGGCTGCACGGCCGGGCGGGCGACGGGAGGCTCCCGATGTTCGCCGCCGCCCGCGACTGCGTTTTCACCGGGCGGGTGCCGCCCGGGACCACCCTCACCCACGAACTGGAACTGGAACACGCGTCGGACGGTTCGGCGATGGTGTCGGGCCGGACGAGAGCGGGCGCGGAGCCGGTCGCGACCTTCGGGTCGCTGATCGCCGTCGCCCGCGCGGCGCCCGGAACGGACGCCGAGGACGGCCCGCCAGGGCGGGAAGAAAGGTGAGACAGGGATGAGCACGGCGAACGAACGGCTGGAGGAACTGCGCGACGTGGTCGCGGAGGTCCTGGAGGTGGAGACCGAGGAGCTCACCGACGAGGGCGACTTCCAGGCCGACTACGAGGCGGACTCGCTGCGCGCGATCGAGATGCTCGCGCGGATCGAGAAGAAGTACCGGATCGAGATCCCGCAGAAGGAACTCGCGGAGATGCGGAACCTGAAGACGGTCTACGAGGTGACGGCCCGCCACGCCGGATGGCAGCCGGTGACCGCGTGAGGCAGTGACGGGCACTGCGCGCGAACGCGCGCCGACGGCGGGCAGGAGGCCCATGAACCGGGTATTCATCACCGGACTCGGCCCGATCTCGAGCATCGGGGTCGGTTCGGCCGCGTTCGAGAGCGGCCTGCGCAGCGGGCACAGCGGCATTTCGCCGATCACGTCCTTCGACACCGCGGGTTTCCCGAAGGTGCTGGCGGGCGAGGTGAAGGCGTTCCGGCCGGAGACGGTGCTGCGCCGGCTCGACGTCAAGGCGTGGGGCCGCAGCAGCGTGTTCGCCGCCGCCGGCGCGCGGCTGGCGGTGCGCGACGCGGGCCTCTCGACGGACCAGGCGCAGCCGCACCGGGTGGCGGTCGTCGTCGGCACCACCAGCGGCGAGGCCAAGATCACCGAGGAGTTCGGCCGGGCGCTGGCCGAGGGCGGGTTCCCGGCGGTGCCGCCGGAGGTGTTCGAGCAGCTGCCCGCCGACCGGCTCGCCGCGGCGGCGAGCGAGGAGCTGGCGGTGACCGGCGAATCGATCACCCTGGCGACGGCGTGCTCGGCGAGCAACTACGCGCTCGGCTACGCCTACGACCTGATCCGCCAAGGCGAAGCCGATGTCGTGGTGAGCGGCGGCGCGGACTCGGTGTGCCGATGGGCGCACGCGGGCTTCCTGCGGCTCGGCGCGGTCGCCGACGAGGCGTGCGCGCCGTTCGACCGGGACCGGTCGGGCATGGTCACCGCGGAGGGCGGCGCGATGCTGGTGCTGGAGAGCGAGGATTTCGTGCGGGCCCGCGGCGCCTCGCCGTACGCGGAGGTGCTCGGCTACGCGACCAACTGCGACGCGACGCACATGGTGGCTCCGGACGCCGCGTCGATCGCGAGGTGCATGCGGCTGGCGCACGCCAACTCCGGGGTCCGGCCCGACGACGTCGACTACGTGTGCGCGCACGGCACCGGAACTCCGGCGAACGACGCGACCGAAGCGGCGGCGCTGTACGAAACGTTCGGCGGCGCGGTGCCGCCGGTCAGCTCGATCAAATCGATGCTCGGGCACGCCATGGGCGCCGCGAGCGGCTTCGGCGCGATCGCTTCGGCGCTGGCGCTGTCGAGGGGATTCCTGCCGCCGACGGCGAACTGGCGCAGCCGGGACCCGGAGATGGCCTGGCTCGATCCGGTGCCCAACAAGGCGCGCGCGGCGGACGTGCAAGTGGCGCAGAACAACGGTTTCGCCTTCGGCGGGAACAACGCGATCGTGATGCTGGGGGCGGTCTGATGGGCGTGCTGGCGATCACCGGGTTCGGCGTGGTGAGCCCGGCCGGGGCCACCGCGGCGGAATTGGCGGGCGCGGTCGCGGCGGGCCGGTCCACCGCCCGCGCGGTGGAATGGCCGGAGGTCACGCTGCCCACCGGGACCGCGCACCATCTTCCGGAATTCAGCGCGCGGGCCGAGCTGGGCCGGCGCGGGACCGGGTTCTTCGACCGCCGCACCGGGCTGGCCGTGGTCGCCTGCGGCCGCGCGATCGAGGACGCCGGCCTGGACATCGGCGAGGACGGGCACCGGACCGGGCTGGTGCTGGGCACCACGGTCGGCAGCGCGCAGGCGGCGGTCGACTACGCGGCGGAGACGTTCACCGAGGATCCGCCTTATCTGGTCAATCCGGCGCTGTTTCCCAACACCGTGCTGAACGGCGCGGCCGGGCAGGCGGCGATCCGCTTCGGGCTGCGCGGGGTCAACGCGACGGTCGCGGGCGGACCGGTCGCGCTGCTGTCCTCGCTTCGCTACAGCGCCAACGTTTTCCGCACCGGGCAGGCGGACGTCCTGCTGGCCGGCGCGGTCGAAGAATTCACTCCCCACTCGGCGTGGCTGTGGGCCGGGCTGGGCGGAGCCGGTGCGCCCGGCGAAGGCGCCGCGGTGTTCGTGCTGCGGCCGGCCGAGTCGCTCGGGCACCGGCCGGACGCGGAGATCCTGGCGACCGCGGCCGGGTTCTGCCCGAGCGGGGAGGACCGGGTGTACGCGCTGGCCGACTGCGCGCGGCGCGCACTGGAGCAGGCCCGCGTCGGAGCGGAGTCCGTCCGGACAGTCGCTTCGGCCTCCGGCGCGGACGAGGTGGCCGGCTGGCGGGCGCGGACCGAACTGGAGGGCCTGCTCGGGGTCGAGGGCGCGGAGCATCTAGCGGCGGGCGAGCTGGCCGGGAACTCCCCGTCCGCGACCCCCGCGGTCGAGCTGGCGCTGATCCTCGCCCGGCACCGGGCCGAGCCCGCGCGCGACGGCCAGATCGCGTTGCTGGTGGCGAGCAGCCCGGCAGGCGCGGTCGCGGCCGCCGTGGTGAGGGGGTGGAGCCGTGGCGACGATCGCGGCTAGCGCGGTGCGCAGCTGCCTCGGCGACGGCCCGGCCACCTTCGCCGCGCTGCTGGCCGGGCGCGGCGGAGCCGCCCCGCTGCGGTACGTGGATCCGGATCTGGTCAACGTCGGCGCCGCGTACGAAATCGACGAGGAGACTTCGCACCGGAGAGCGGGCACCTGGCTGGCCGCCTGTGTCGTGGAGGCCTTGCGCCAAGCCGATCCGCGGGTGCCGCGGGGTTCGGTCCCGGTGCTGGCGGGCACCGGGCTCCGGGAGCTGGGCGCGGCCGAGAAGTGGTCGGCGGGCGCGGCCGGGATGACTGTCGAAGACCTGCATTTCACCGGTGTGCTGCGCGAAACCGACGATCGGCTCGGGCCGGTGGTGACGGTGTGCAACGCCTGTTCGGCGACGGGGCACCTGCTCGCGCTGGCGCAGGACCTGGTCGACAGCGGCGCCGCGCCCGCGGTGGTGGTGGCCGGGGCGGACTCGCTCACCGTGTCGATGCTGGCGATGATCGGGCGGGTCGCGCCGGATCGCACCGAGCGGATTCGCCCGTTCGACGCGGACCGCACCGGCGTGCTGCTCGGCGAGGGCGCGGCGGCCGCGGTCGTGGTGCCCGACGGCGCCGCGGCGGCTCCGCTGGGGCGGTTGCTGGCCACCGGGATGTCCTGCGACGCCGCGCACGAGACCGCGCCGGACGCCGACGGCATCGCCAGGGCGATGCGCGAGGCGCTGGACCGCTCCGGCCGCACGGGCGAGGAGGTGGACCTCGTGCTCGCGCACGGGACCGGCACCGAGCTGAACGACCGGGTGGAGGCCCGGGTGCTGCGCGAGCACCTCGGCGAAAACGGTCCGCTGGTGACCGCGATCAAGGGCGCGACCGGGCATACCTCGGGCGCGTCCGCGCTGATGAGCCTGGACGTGGCGCTGCGCTGCCTGGCCACCGGCTGGGTGCCGCCGGTCGCCGGGCTCGACCGCCCGGCCGCGGATTGCGGCGGGGTGCGGCTGGTCCGGTCGGCTCCGGTGCGGGCCCGGCCGCGGCTGGCGCAGGTCGACGCGTTCGGGTTCGGCGGGGTCAATGCCGTCACCCTGGTCGGGGCGGCCTGATGCGGGCGGTCGCGATCCGCGCGTGGAGCGCGCACCTGCCCGAGCAGTCCGGGCCGCTGCCCGGCGGATGGTCGCCGGGCCCGGCGTGCCCGCCGGAGCGGGCGGCGGACCTGTTGGGGCGCAAGGGATTGCTGTACAAGCAGCCGGCCGAGCGGCTCGGCCTGTGCGCGGTGCACCGGGCGCTGGGACTGGCCCCGGTGACCGGGCGCTGGACGCCGCCGGAGCCGGATCCGCGCACCGCGGTGGTCGCGAGTTCCAACCTCGGCAGTCTCGAGACGGTCTGCGCGGTGGCGCGCACCGCCGGAGCCGGGTCGCTGTCCGACGTCAGCCCGCTGGACGCGCCGAACGTGTCGAGCAACGTGCTGGCCTCGACGGTCGCGATCCGGTTCGGATTCGGCGGCCCGAACCTCATGGTGTGCTCGGGCCATCCCGCCGGACTGGACGCGATGCGCCTCGCGCAGCTGCTGCTGGCGGCGGGCCGCGCGGACCGGGTCGTGGTGGTGGGCGCGGAGCCCGCGGACGAGACCGCGGCGGCGCTGGCCGGCGCGGACCTGCGCGCGGGCGCGGCGTGCGTGGTGCTCGAACCCGCCGCCGCGGACAGCGCGCTGGTGCTGCACCCGGTGCACGACCACGCCGATCCGGAGTCGTGCGAGCCGGCCCGGCCGGTCCGGTTCGGGCAGTTCTACGGGGCCGCGGGCGTGCTGGCGGTGGCCGCCGCCGCGGCGGCGAACCGGACCGCGCGGGTGGTCGCGGGCAGCGACGCCGACGGCTGGCGTTGCGCGGTGGTCGAAACCAAGGGGGACCGGTGAAACCCGACGCACCCAGGGTGCATCCGCTGAACGAGGGCGCCGGCCCGGTGCTGGTTTTCGCGCACGGGCTGGAGGACCACTGGCGCACCTGGAGCGCGGTGGCCGAGCGGCTGCCGGGGTGGCGGGTGCTCTCCATCGATCTCCCGTGGCGCGCGGGCAACGACTACCGGTGGCGCTTCGAAGGCTCGCCCTCGGACTGGATCGCCGCCGCGCTGGACACCGTCGACGACCCGGCCCCGGTGCTGGCCGGGCATTCCTTCGGCGCCAACGCGCTGCTGGAACTGCTCTCGCGCGAGCCGGAACGGCCGTGCCCGGCCGCGGTGCTGGCCATGCCGTTCTACCGGCGGGCGGAGGCGACCGTGACCTGGCGGACGCTGGAACGGTCCCGCGAGACCTTCGAACGGCAGATCCGCGGCGGCCTGCTGACCCGGCTCGGCTCCCGCGCCGCCGGGCTGTGCGGCGAGGTGCTGGAGAAGATGCACGCCAAGACCGCCGAGCGGATCGGCCCGGTCGGGTTCCTCGCGGTGTTCGAGCAGTACGTGGCCAGCGGGCACCTGCCGCTGGCCCAGACGACGGCGCCGGCACTGGTGCTCGGCGGCGAGCGGGACATCGGGTTTTCCCTGCGGGACCTCGAAGCACTCTCCGGCGCGCTGCCGAGGGGACGGCTGCACTGCGCGCCGCACTTCGACCATTTCTGCCATCTGCACAGCGCCGCGGAGGTGGCCGCGATCGTGGACGGATTCGCCCGCGACCGGGTCGCCGCGCCGGAACGGGAGAGAGGAAGCCGGACATGACGTCGCTGGCCGACGAGCGGACCGGGTTCGCGCTGCGGCCCCGGTACGCGAGCGCGAACATCCGCACCTGGATCGGGTTCAAGCAGTTCATGGCGATGGCCGAGGAAGCGGTGCTGTGCTGGTTCCGCGAACGCGGACTCGGCCCGCAGGCGCTTTACCACGACCACGGGCTCGGTCTGTCCATTGTGGATTCTTCGGTGCAGCTGCCCGCGGTGCTGGAGATCGACGACGAGGTGCGCGCGCGAGTCGAGGCAGTCGGGCCGGGCCGGTTCCGGATCGTCTTCGAGACGGCCGGGAACCGGGTGCTGCGCGGGAAAACGACCGTCGCGCTGGTGCGCGAACAGGAGCAGGCCCGCGCCTGCCCGGACGAGCTCGCGCCGCTCGTCGGCCCGGCGGCGGCGGAAAGCGACCGGCCGGCCGAACCGGACCCCGCGGCGTTCTCCTGGGACTGGACCGCCCGCTATTTCCAATGCCAGTTCTCCGACCGCGTTCAGCACGGCGCCTACGTGGCCGCGCTGGAGGAAACGGTCGACCGGTTCCTCGCCGAGCGCGGTCTCGGGGTGCCGCGGCTGCTCGCGGAGCGCGGCTGGATCCCGGTCGTGTCCCGGGCCAGGGTCCGGCTGCTCGGCGACGCGCACATGGGCGAGACGGTGCGCACGACGTTCGCGGTGACGGATTTCGTCAAGGACCGCGCGTTCGACGGCGTCATGGACTGCTGGACGCTCGGCGCGGGCGGGGCCCCGCGGCTGGTGGCGACCGCGAGCATCCTGCACGGCTACGCGATCAGCCGGGGGCCGGAGGCGGGCACGCTGGCGACTCTCGACCCGGACACGCTCGCCGCGCTGGCCCCGGGAGCGCCGCGGTGACCCGCCGCCGGACGCCGCGGGTGCACTTCTCGTTCCGCAGCCCGTTCAGCTGGATGGCGCTGACCGAGCTGTACCGCAGGATTCCGGACGCGGACGAGGTGCTGGAGTTCGTCCCGTACTGGGATCCGGACGAGCAGACCGCGGCGGCGCTGGCGGACCGGGGCGCGGAGATCCCCTACACCCCGATGAGCAAGGCGAAGCACCTCTACATCCTGCAGGACACCCGCAGGCAGGCCGCGCGGCTCGGGCTGTCAATGACCTGGCCGGTGGACGACGACCCGTGGTGGGAGCTGCCGCATCTCGCGTGGCTGCGCGCCCGGCGGCTCGGCGTGGCCCGCCGGTTCTACGAGGCGGTCGTCGAGGCGCGCTGGGAGCACGGGCGAGACGTGTGCGAACGCCCGGTGCTGCGCGAGGTGGCCGAGGCCGCCGGGCTCGATCCGGAACCGCTGCTGTCCGCGCCGGAGTCGGCGGACATCCGCCGCGAGAGCGTCGACTGCCTGGAGCGGGCGTTCGAGGACGACATCTTCGGCATCCCGTACTTCCGGGTGGGCAGGCACCGGTTCTGGGGCCTCGACCGGCTCGACGGATTCCTCGCCGAGCTGGCCGTGGCCGGCCCGCAGCCGCCCGCGTCGCCGGAACCGGCGGCGGCCCGGGTCGGCGCCTACGACACCGACACCGCGGGAGGCTGCGGATGAGCACTCCCGGCCAGCTCTCCGGTGCCCCGGCGGTCTTCGACCCCTTCGACCCGGCGCTGATCGAGGACCCGTACCCGGTGTTCGCCCGGCTGCGCGAGGAGGCGCCGGTGCTGCACCTGCCCGACTACGGCGTGTGGGCGGTGACGCGGTACGCGGACGTGCTGCGGATCGTGCGCGATCCGGTCTCCTTCTCGTCCAAGGTCGGGATGAGCCCGGAGTTCGCCGCGCGCGGCGGCGCCTCGACGGGGGTGGGCTACCGGATCGGCGCGCCGAAGGTGCGCGTGCTGATCGCCACCGATCCGCCCGAGCACCAGGTGTTCCGGCACGCGGTCGCGGCCGCGTTCACCCCGGCGTCGGTGCGGTCGCTGGCGGACAAGGTGCGGGAGTTCGCGCGGCAGCGGGCGGACGCGCTCGTGCGGGCGGGCACCGGGGATTTCTTCGGCCTGGTCGCCGAACCGCTGCCGGTGCTCGTGCTCGCCGAGCTGCTCGGTGTGCCGGAGGAAATGCACGACGAGTTCCGGCACTGGTCGCGGGTGATCACCGGCGACCTCGACCAGGTCGGCCGCACCGAGGAGCACCTCGGCCGGGGCATGGGCATGTTCCGCTACTTCAGCCAGCAGCTTCGCCGCCGCCGCGGCGACGGGCGCACACTGTTCGACTCGATCGCCCGCGCCGGCCGCAGCGGCATCAGCTCGCAGGAGGTGCTGGCGTTCTGCGCGTTCCTGTTGGTCGCCGGGATCGAGACGACGACCAACCTGCTCACCAACGCGATGGCGGTGCTGCTGAGCGAGCCGGAGGTTCAGCACCTGCTGCGCGAGCGTCCGGAGCTCATCGACACCGCGGTGGACGAAGCGATCCGCTACGACACCTCGGTGCAGGCGCTGTGGCGCGGCACGACTGTCGAAACCGAGCTGTCCGGCGTCCGGATCCCGGCCGGGCAGCGCATTCTCGTCGTGTTCGGCGCGGCCAACCGCGACGGCGCGAAATTCCCTGAACCGGACCGGTTCCTGCCCGGCCGGGGCGCGACCGACCACGTCGGCTTCGGTGCCGGACCGCATTTCTGTCTCGGCGCGCACCTCGCGCGGCTGGAGATCGCGGAGGCGCTGCGGGCGGTGCTCGGGGCGACCCGGTGGATCGAGCAGGCGGGACCGGGGAAGCGCACGCGCAGCGTGGTGCTGCGGGGATTTCTGGAACAGCCGGTGCGAGCGGAGCCGAGATGACCGAAGAACGAAGCGGCGCGGTGCTGGTCGACGCCGTGCGGACGCCGATCGGCCGCCGCGGCGGCGCGCTGAGCGGGCTGCGGCCCGCGGAACTGCTGCGCCAGGCCCTGCTGGCCCTGCTCGACCGCAACGGCCTGCCGCCGGGCGCGATCGAGCAGATCATCGGCGGATGCGTCACCCAGGTCGGCGAGCAGGGGCTCAACGTGACCCGCAACGCGTGGCTGTCCACCGGGCTCGACTACGGCGTCGCGTGCTCCACAGTGGACGTCAGCTGCGGTTCGTCGCAGCAGGCAAGCCATCTGGTGTCCGCGCTGATCTCCAGCGGGGCGATCGAGATCGGGATCGCCTGCGGGGTCGAGTCGATGAGCCGGGTGCCCGCCGGGGCGAACATCCCCGGCGGCCGCACCGACTACCAGACCGCCGACTACCCGTGGGACGACCCGCCCGGGCTCCAGTTCGGCGGAGCCGAGCGGATCGCTCAGCGACAGGGGCTCTCGCGCGAGGATCTCGACTCCTACGGCGCGCTTTCCCAGCAGCGGGCGGCGAAAGCCTGGGCGGACGGGCGGTTCGACCGCGAGATCGTGCCGGTGGCTCTTCCCGGGCCGGACGGCTCCGCGACGGTCGAGCGGGACGAAGGGCTGCGCGAGACGACGCGGGAAAGCCTGGCCGCGCTGCGTCCGACGGTGCGCGGGGGCAGGCACACCGCGGGCACCACGTCGCAGGTCTCCGACGGGGCGGCCGCGGTGCTGTGGATGTCGCCGGCCGCCGCGGACCGGTACGGACTCGCGCCGCGGGCGGAGATCGCCGACCAGGTCGTGGTCGGGGCCGATCCGTATTTCCTGCTGGACGGCCCGGTGACGGCGACCGAGCGGATCCTGCGCCGCACCGGGCTGAAACTGTCCGATGTGGACGTCGTCGAGGTGAACGAGGCCTTCGCGGCGGTGGTGCTGTCGTGGCTGGAGCGCACCGGGGCCGATCCGGACCGGGTGAACGTCAACGGCGGCGCGATCGCGCTGGGGCATCCGATGGGCGCCACCGGATCCCGGCTGCTCGCCTGCGCGCTGGGCGAACTCGAGCGCCGCGACGGCGAGCACGCGCTGGTGACCATGTGCTGCGGCGGGTCGATGGGCACCGCGACCCTGCTGCGGAGGCGGTGACCCGGCGATGCGGATCGGACTTCTGCTGCAGCGCTTCAGCTGGCCGCCGGGCGCGGCCGGGCCCGCGCTCGCGCGGATCGGCCGCGACGCCGAACGGGCCGGGCTGTCGAGCATCTGGGTCAACGACCACTTCCGGCAGATCCCGATGTTCGGCGATCCCGGCGAGCCGTTCCTCGAGGCCTACACCGCGCTGAGCTTCCTCGCCGCGGCCACCGAGCGGATCGGGCTGGGCACCATGACCACCGCGGTCACCCACCGGCATCCGGCGCTGCTGCTCAAAACGCTCACGTCGCTCGACGCGCTGTCCGGCGGCCGGGTGTGGCTGGGGCTGGGGCCGCCGTGGCACGAGGAGGAACACCGCGCGTTCGGCCTGCCGCTGGGCCCGTGGAGCGAACGGTTCGAGCGGCTGGAGGACACCCTGGCACTGACCCGGCAGGTGCTGTCCGGGTCGACGGAACCGTTCGAGGGCAAGCATTACCGGCTGCCGGAGCCCTGGTTCGCGCCGTCGTTCACCCGCCCGCCGCCGGTGCTCGTCGGCGGTGCGCACGAGCGCCGCGTCCTGCGGCTCGTGGCCCGGTACGGAGACGCGTGCGGCCTGCACGAGGACGGGAATCCCGCGGTGGTCGGGCTGAAGCTGCGCATGCTGCGCGACTACTGCGCCGAACTGGGCAGGCCGTTCGAGGAGATCACCGTGACCACCTACGGCACGGCGAGGCTGTCCGCGACCGGGGAACCGGGCACGGTCACCGTGGCCGAGGCGGCGCGGCGCTACGGCGAACTGGCCGCGCTCGGCGTCCATCTGTCCATTGTGGACCCTGGGGTGACCGTCGGCCCGGAAAACGTCGAACTGCTCGGCGAACTGGCCGCCGCGCTGGCGCCGACCTGACCGCCCTTGCCGTCGCCGGGCCGGGCGGCCAGACTCCTTACCGGGGTCCGGCGACGCGAATTCCGAAGCACGCCAACCACTTTCTTCTGACTGGAGGACCGGAATGACCGTGACCGTCGAGCGCGCCCGGTCGAGGACCGAGGTCCTGGCCGCAGCAGCCGCATTGGCACCGCAGATCAGCGATCGGGCGCTGGAGGGGGAGCAGGGCGGGCGCGTCCCGCCGGACCTGCTCGCCGCGATCTCCGACGCCGGCCTGCTCGACCTGCTGCTCCCGGAGAGCCTCGGCGGGCTCGAGATGGATCCGGTGACCGTGCTGGACACGATCCGGGAGATCTCCCGCGCGGACGGTTCGGCCGGCTTCGCCGCGCTGAGCCTCAACGCCACGTTTTTCGTCGCCTGGCTGGAACCCGAGGTCGCGCGGACCATCCTCGCCGCGCGCCCGCGCGCGGTGGCCACGGTGTTCGCGCCGCTGGGCAAGGCCGAGCCGCGCCCGGACGGCGGCCTCCTGGTCAACGGGCGCTGGCCGTTCAACACCGGGGCCCGCAACGCTTCCTGGTTCGCCAACGGGGTCATGGTGCAGAACGGCGGGAAACCGGCGATCGTGGCTCCGGGACGGCCGGACTGGCGGCTGGTGTTCGTGCCCGCGTCCGATGTGGACGTTCTCGACACCTGGCACGTCGCCGGGCTGAAGGGCACCGGGAGCAACGACGTGTCGGTCAGCGACCTCGTGGTGCCGCCGGAGTACACCGCCAACCCGATCTTCGAGCGTGCCCGGCACGAGGGCGCGATCTTCAACTGGTCGTTCTTCGCGCTGATGGGCGTGCTGTTCGCCGGGTTCCCGCTGGGCATCGCGCGGCGCGCGCTCGACGAATTCCGCGAGCTGGCCCCGAACAAATCGCGCGGCAGCCGTCCGCTGGCCGAGGAGCAGTCGGTGCAGATCGCCTACGCCAGGGCCGAAGCGGGGCTGCGTTCGGCCGAGGCGTACGCGCGCGACGTGCTGGGCACGGCGTGGGAGCGCACCCTCGCCGGGGACGAGACGACGATGGCGGACCGCGCCTCGGTGCGGCTGGCGACCGGCCAGGCGATCCGCACCGGCGTGGACGTCGTGAACACCGTGTTCCAGCTGGCCGGCGGCAGCGCGCTGTTCGACCGATCGCCGATCCAGCGCTGCTGGCGCGACATCAACGCGGGCAGCCACCACGGCTATTTCTCCGAATACCACGAGACGCGGGTGGGCCGGTCGCTGTTCGGCCTCCCGGTCCCGGACCCCTGGATGATGTGAGCGGATTCCGCAGGAGGGAAGAAACACCATGACCACTCGACCGAGCGAGCAGGTGGCCGGCGCGGGAGATCCCGCCCCGGTGGTGGCGAAGGTCGTGAGCGAGGTGGCGGAGGTCGAGGTCGCGCCCGACCAGAGCTTCTTCGACCTCGGGCTCGACTCGATCCAGCTGATGGACATCTGCAACCGGCTGAACGAGACCTACGGCGAGGTGATCGACCTGTTCCTGCTGTTCGAGAACCCGACGGTGACCGAATGCGCGGCGATCATCCGCGAGCACCAAGCCGCGGGCTGAGCGGCGCGGCCGGCGAAAGGCGGAGGACGACATGCCAGAGCACGAGGTCATCTGCGGGCTGAAGCTCACCCACGACGGCGGTTTCGCCGTGATCGAGGGCAACCGGCTGCTGGTCTCGGTCGAGGCCGAGAAGCTGGGCAACAACCCGCGGCACAGTCCGTTCGCGGAGCCCGCGGAGATCGCGCGGCAGTTGCGCGCGCACGGGATCGAGGACGTGCGCGCGCCGGTGTTCGCGGTCGACGGCTGGGCGCGCGGCCGCGAGGGCGAGAGCTGGGTGGAGATCCGCGACGGGCAGGGCGCGGTCGAGCCGGTCGAAGTCGCGCTGTACCACGACGAACCGGGCGCGGGTTCGGCGATGCTGACCGGGGTGACCGGGCAGAGCCCGCTCGTCGGCGGCGCGCCGGTGCCGTTCCGCAGCTTCACCCACACCACCGACCACGTCATGTCCTCCTACTGCACCAGCCCGTTCGCGCGGGAGCGCAAGCCCGCGCTGATGCTGGTGTGGGACGGCGGGGTGCCGCCGGTGCTGTACCGGTTCGACCCGGTCGGGCCGCGGCTCGAGTGCTTCGGTCCGGTGTGCGGCGTTTCCGGCGCGCTGTACCCGATTTTCGCGTCGCACTTCGGCCCGTTCCGGGTGGACCACGACGCCCGCCGGGCCACCGATCCGGGGCCGGGGCTCGAGGCGCTGCTCCCGGTTTCGGGCAAGGCGATGGCGTACGCGGCGCTCGGCCCGTCTTCGGAGGAAGCCGTCGCGGTGATGGCGGAAGTCGACGCTCAGGTCGGCGAGATCGACGGGGCGATCCGCGCGTATCTGTGGAGCAGGCGGGTGCTCAGCGGCGTCGCGAAGCTCGGGCTGTCGGACGCGTCGATCCTGAATTCCTTCCAGGAACACCTGTTCCGCCGGCTGCGGGACGGTCTCGGCGAGGTGCTGCGCGCCCGGCCGGAGCTGGCCGGGCTGCCGTTGTGCCTGTCCGGCGGCTGCGCGCTCAACATCAAGTGGAACTCCGGGCTGCGGGCGAGCGGGCTGGTGCCGGAGGTCTGGGTGCCGCCGTTCCCGAACGACGCGGGTTCGGCCATCGGCGCGGCGTGCACGGAAATGGTGCGCCGCACCGGGACGTCGTGGCTGGACTGGTCGGTGTTCTCCGGCCCGCCGGCGCGCGAAACCGCCGCGGCCGAACCGGGCTGGACCGCGAAACCGGCCTCGGTGGAGGACCTGGCGGCGCTGCTGGCCGAAGCGGGCGAACCGGTCGTGATCGTCGACGGGCCCGCCGAGCTCGGTCCCCGTGCGCTGGGGCACCGCAGCATCATTGCGCCGGCCGGGGACGAGGCGACGCGGGACCGGCTGAACGCGATCAAGGGCCGCGAGTGGTACCGGCCGGTGGCCCCGGTCTGCCTGGAAAACCGGGCTCCGGAGGTGTTTTCCCCCGGCACCCGGGACCCGTACATGCTGTTCGACCACTTCGTCCGCCCGGAATGGCAGGGCAAGATCCCGGCGGTGGTGCACCTCGACGGCAGCGCGCGGCTGGAAACGGTCGGCGCGGACAACCCGTTTCTCGAACGGCTCCTGACCGCCTACGAGGCGCGGACGGGGATCCCGGTGCTGTGCAACACCAGCGCCAACCATCCGGGCCGGGGGTTCTTCCCCGACGCGGCCTCGGCGATGCGGTGGCACGGCACGCGGCACGTGTGGTCGGCGGGCACCCTGTACTCGACCGACGCGGTCCCGGAGTCGTGGTCGCGCAAGCCGCGCGGAGCGGCCGGATGAGCGGGGCGGCGGCGATTGTCACCGAAAGCGGATCGATCAGCCGCGAGGAGCTCGAACGGGAGGTGACGCGCTGGGCCGCGCTGCTGCGGTCGCGCGGTGCCGGCCCGGCGGGACGGGTGGCCTGGCTGCTGCCCAACCGGCCGGAGGTGCTGACGGTCGCGCTCGCGGCCCGGCGGATCGGCGCGCAGGCCGTCGCGCTCGGCGGCCGCTCCACCCCGGGCGAACTCGCCGGGCGGCTCGCGGTCGCCCAGCCCGCGGTGGTGGTGGCCAGCGGCACTGCCCGGGAGCTGCTGGAGCTGTTGCACGGCAAGGAGAATGTGCTCGACGCGGACGATCCGGGTGCCGTCGCACACGACGCTGATCTTCCGCTCGCGCCCGCGGACAGCGGAAGGCTGGGCGCGGGAGCGTCGCTGCTGTTCACGTCCGGGACCACCGGCAGCCCGAAGGCGGCGCTGCGCACCCGAGGCGATCGGCGGCTGTCGGACGCGATCGCCCGCGGGTTCCGGCTCGGGCCGTCCTCGCGGTTCCTCGTCGGCGGGCCGCTCTACCACTCGGGCCCGTGGACCTGTGCGCTGATGACCCTGTCGCTCGGCGGAGCCGTCTTCCTGCTGCCCCGGTTCGACGAGCGGACCTGGCTGGACTTCGCGGTCGAGCACCGGTGCGACAGCGGGTTCCTCACCCCGACCCAGCTGGCGCGGCTGGTGGCCTTCGCCCGCGACCGGCCCGGGCCGCGCCCGCCGCTGACCCACGTCGTGGTGTCCGGCGAGCCGTTCCCCGACCGGCTCAAACGAGCCGCGCTGGACGTCTTCGGCGAGGGATTCGTCGAGTGCTACGGCTGCACCGAACTGGGCCCGATGTGCGCGTTGCCCGCCGAGGAGTTCCTGGCTCGCCCCGGTTCGTGCGGACGGCCCTTCGACGGGGTGCGGATCGCGGCGTTCCGCGGCGCCCGGCGGCTGCCCCCGGGCGAGTCCGGGACGCTTCGCGCGCTCACTCCGCTGGCGTTCGACGGCTACGTGTCCGGTCCCGGCCAAGCTCCCGCCGGTCGCGACGGCGACTGGGGGAGCGTCGGCGACGTCGGGTTCGTCGACGAAGACGGCTACGTGCACCTCGACGGCCGCGACGACGACCTGATCATCACCGGCGGCGTGAACGTCTTTCCGTCCGATGTGGAGGAAGTGCTGGCCGGGCATCCCGACGTCGAGGCGTGCGCGGTGTTCGGCCTGCCCGATCCCCGCTGGGGCGAGGTGGTCGCGGCCGCGGTGCGCAGCGGACGGCGGCTGGAGCTGGCCGAGGTGCGCGACTGGCTGCGCGGCCGGCTCGCCGACGACCGCCGTCCGCGCCGGTTGTTCCTCGTGGACGAGCTGCCGGTGACCGGGACCGGGAAGCTGTCGCGGCGGGAGCTGCGGGACCTCGCGGCGCGCGAGCCGGTGGCGGGGTGAGCCGCGAGTGGACCGGCCAGTGGATCTGGTGCGCCGACGGCCGGATCGCCAAGACCGGCGAGTTCTCCGACGTGCCGGTGGTGCCCGCCGCGGCGCACGACCGGCGGGTGCAGTTCCGGCGCGTCTTCCCGCTTGACCTCGTGCCCGCCGCCGCTCCGCTCCGGATCACCGCGGACTCCCGGTACACGGTGTGGGTCAACGGGCACGAGGCGGCGCGCGGTCCGGGTCGCGGCGCGGCCGGACGGCTGCTGTACGACGTCGTGGACGTCGCCCGGTGGCTGGTGCCGGGGGACAACGCGATCTGCGTTCTGGTGCGCTTTTACGGCGAAGCGAACGCGTGGTGGCGGCCGGTCACGCCCACCTTCAGCCACGGCGCCGGCGTGTTGCTCGCCGAGCTCGAGCTGCCGTCCGGGGTGCTCGGCACCGACCGCAGCTGGCGTCACCAGACGAGTCCGGCGTGGACGCCGCAGAAGCCGTCCGGGGTCGGGCACGCGGTGCCGGAAGTGCTCGACGGCGCGCTGTGGGATCCGGCCTGGCTCGAACCGGGCTTCGACGACACCGGCTGGGCGCCCGCCCGCGTGCTCACCACCCTGCACCTCGGCGGCACGGCCCGGTCCACGCCGCCCGCCGACCCGTACGGCCCGCTGCTGGAGAACCCGGCGCCGCCCGGCGAACCGGTCGAACGTCCGGTCCGGTGGCTGCGCGAGCGCCGCGGCCCGGATCCCGGCGGCGAGCACGGACCGGCCGATCTCGTCGCGGCCGTGGACGCCGAAGCCGGTCCGGACTCGGTCCCGGTCGAACTGCCCTTCACGACCGTGCTGGAACCCGGCGTCGCGGTGCTGCTCACCGCGGGCTGGGACCAGGTGGTCGCGGGCACCCTGGTCTTCGAGCTGGACGCGCCGCCCGGCGTGCTGGTCGACGCGCGGCCCGCCGAGGACCTCGACGAGCGCCTGCGGCTGCGTCCGTTCCAGCACGGGTACGCGGCGCGCTACCGCACGCGCGGCAAGTCCGACCGGTTCTGCTCGGCCGATCCGGTCGGCGGCCGGTTCGCGCTGCTGGTGCTGCGCGGCGAAGGCGAGGTGACGGTTCGCGGGCTGTCCGTGGTCGAACGCCTCCGCCCGCGTCCGCCGGGCCCGTTCTTCGCATCCGACGACCCGGTGCTCGACGCCGTCTACGCGGCCGGGCTGCGCACCGTGGACCTCACCGCGCAGGACGCCTACATCGACTGCCCCACTCGCGAACAGCGGGCTTGGACCGGCGATTCGGTGGTGCACCAGTCGGTGGACCTGCTGGCCAATCCGGACTGGCGGCTCGCGCGGTGGCATCCCCGGCTGGCCGCGTCGCCGCGCCCGGACGGGATGCTGCCGATGGCGGTCGCGGGCGACTACGAGCACCGCGACGGGGTGTACATCCCGGACTGGGCGCTGCATTGGGTGCGTTCGGTGCACAATCTGTACCGGTGGACCGGCGACGCCGGCCTGGTCGCCGAGCTGTTGCCGGTCGCCGAGCGGGTTTTGCGCTGGTTCGAGCCGTTCTCGCGCGAGGGATTGCTCACCGACGTGACCGGGTGGGTCCTGCTGGACTGGGCGAGCGTTCAAGGCCGGGGCGCGAGCAGCGTGCTGAACGGGCTGTGGGGCCGGGCGCTGCGGGACTTCGCGGAGATGGCTGAGTGGCTCGGCGACGCGGGCCGGGCGCGCTGGGCGCGCGGGCGACACGACGAACTGGCCGCCGCCTTCGAGCAATACTGGGACGAGGACCGGGGCGGCTACCGCGACTGGCTGACCGCGGCCGGGGTCGCGCCGGCGATGAGCGAGCACGCAACCGCCGCCGCCGCGGTCGGCGGACTGATTCCGCCGCCGCGCCGCGCCCGGGCCTTGGCCTTCCTGCTGGACCGGACCGCTTTGGTGCGACGCGCGTGGTCGTTCGGCCTGATGCCGCTGCGGGCCGCGATGGGCCCGCCCGCGCCGGACTGGGACGTGGAGCGGGAAGTCGTTGCCGCACAGCCGTTTTTCCGCTACGTCGTGCACGACGCGGTCGCCCTGCTCGGCGGAGCGGATCACATCGCCGCCTTGTGCCGGGACTGGTCGGAGCTGGCCGGCGACGGCACCTGGCGCGAGGTGTGGAGCGGCGGGTCGTACTGTCACGGCTGGTCGAGCACTCCGAGCCGGGACCTGCCGCTGTACGTGCTGGGCGTCAGCCCCGCCGAGCCCGGGTTCGCGCGGGCGAGGATCGCGCCCCGGCCGGGCGCGCTGACCCGGGTGGCCGGCGCGGTTCCGACGCCGCACGGCCTGGTGGAGGTCCGGCTGGACCGGTCCGAGCTGGCCGTGTCGAGCCCGGTGCCGTTCACGGTGGAGCTGGACGGCTGGTCGCGCGATTGTCCTGCGGGGCGGTTTTCCTGGTCGCGGAAGCAGGCGGGCTGAGGGAGGTTTCCCGGCCGTGGCAAGGGAATTCCCGTGCCACGGCTCATGCCGGCCGAGAGGTTCCCCCGCCGTGGCCGGGAAACCCGCCCGCGAAGTTCACGAGGCTCGGCGCGCCTTTCGCACCCGGTACGGCTGCCGGGGCACCGTCCCGATCGCCTCGGCCGCGCGCAGCGCCGTCAGTTCCTCCGGCGGCATCCCGAGCCATTCCGTGAGCACCTCGTCGGTGTGCTGGTCGTAGCAGGGTGCCGGGCGGACTGTCGCCAGCCCTTTCCCGTCCATGCCGACGGGAATGCCGAGATACCCGCGTTCCCCGGTCACCGGATGGCGGACCCGTTCGGCCCAGCGCAGCTCGCCGTTCTCGAACAGCTCCCGCACCGACCGCATCCGTTCCGCGCGGAAACCCCTCTGCCGCAACGCCCCCACCACCGTCACGCTGTCGTGCTCCGCCGCCCACCGCTCGTCCGCGGCTCCTCCGACGAAGGCCACGTACCCGTCCGAGGTCGCCAGCACGCCCGCCGGGACGTCCGGTTCGCTGTTGCCGATCCGGCGCGGCGAACGTCCTTCGCGGGAGGCCAGCACGATGCCTTCGCCGAGCTGCAGCCACAGCGTTTCCTGCTGGGACAGATCGATTTCGCGGCCCCGCCCGGTCGTTGCCCGCGCCGCCAGCCCGGACAGCACCGCGACCGCCGCATGGGCGCCGGCCACCGCGTCCGGGTAGTAGGTGGGGCTCACCTCGGCGCCGGCGGAGGGCGGTCCGTACCGGGCGGCGAACCCGCCCATCGCCTCGGTCAGCATGCCGAAGCCCGGCATCGCCCGGTGCGGGCCGCTGCTGCCGAGCGCGGGCATGGTCACCAGCACCAGCCCCTCGGCCACCCGCGCGCGCACGTGCGCGGCGACGCCCCGGTCCTCGAGCACACGGTGGTTCATGTTCACCACCAGCACGTCCGCGGCGTCCACCAGCTCGCGGAAGACCCGGTTCCCGTCCGGTGCCGACAGATCCAGCGACACCGCGCGCTTGTTGCGGTTGACGCTGTTGAACTGGGCCGCGGCGTCCCAGGTGTACTCGTCCGGGGCGGCGCCCTCGGGCAGCGGGGCCCCGGTCTCGGCGAAGCGGAACCGGGTGCGCCAGCCGTCGGGATGCCGTCCGGACTCGACCCGCACGACATCCGCGCCCAGCGCGCCCAGCAGCCGGCCGGCGAGCGGCCCGGCCCAGGCCCAGGTCAGTTCGAGCACCCGCAGCCGGTGCGGATCCGGCAGCCGGGGCAGCAGGGGCGGCCGGTCGCGGTCCGCGCCGGAGCGGAACCATCCGTTGTCCCCGGCGGGTTCGGAGAGCCGCGCCGAGCCGGGCACCGGCACGGCGGGATCCCGCCACGGCCGGACGATCGCGCGGCCCGCCGACGCGCCGCGGACCTCGCCGAGGAACTCGCGAGCGGCCAGATGCGGGTCGTCGAGGGCGTCGGCGGCGTCGAGCACCTTGCCCACAGACCAGCCCGCGGCCAGTCCGGCGTCGAAGACCTCGCTCCGGGTGCGCCCGGCGTACCAGCCGGCCAGTTCGCCGCGCAGCAGCTCCCGGTTGGCCCACCGGCGCGCCCACACGAAGCGTTCGTCGCGCAGCAGGTCGCCTCGGTCGTAGAGCAGGCACTGGCGGTTCCAGTCCTCGCCGCGCACGGTGCCCGGCACCACGAACCCGTCGGCGCAGCGGAACACCCCGGACGGGAACGTGCGGGTCTGGAATCCGGCCTGGCGCCGTTCCTCCTCCGGATCGGCGGCGTTGGCCGAAGTCGCGGCGTACAGCGCGGCCGCGGCCTGCGATTCCACCGCGGAGGTCGCAGCGGCGAGCCAGGTCGTCTCCGCGTGACCGCCGGGCCGTCCGGCCAATGCGGCCGCCGCGGCGTACGTTCCGGCCAGATACTGCGTTTGCCAGCCGGGGAACCGGTCCGGTCCGCCGTCCTCGTGACAGGTCGCGGCGAGCAGCCCGGAAGCCGCCTGCACCAGCATCTCGTCGGACGGCTCGCCCGCGCTCTCGGCATCGAGGCCCCAGGCGGTCACCGAAACCAGCAGCGGCGGCTCGGCGACGCCCGCGCGCAGTTCCCACGGCCCGAACTCGCCGCGAACCCGGTCGCTGAGCGCGACGTCGGCCCATTCCAGCAGTTCCGGGACCGCGGCCGCCTCCGGGGACAGCAGCCGCTTCCCGGCGTTGAGGTGGACGAAAACCGGGCTCGGGTCCCGCTGCGGTTCGCCGTCGGCCGAAAGCCGCCGCGCCGGGTCCCCGCCCTCGGGTTCGACCTTGGCGACCGTCGCGCCGAGCATGGCCAGCAGCCTGCCCGCGTAGGGGCCGGCCACTCCGGTCGCGGTCTCGAGCACCCGGAGCCCGCGAAGCGGCCCGAACTGACTTTCGTGTTCCATTGTCTTCCTTGCGCGATAAGGGAAAGCATCTGAATGCTGGTGACCGTCGAAGTTCTGGTCGATCTCTTACGCGGGGTGAGCAACGAGTATGGATCGGGTTCCGGCGGGCGCGCAAACCACCACTGTCCACAACGGATCCGCGGCCGGGCGGCTGCGCGGCGACTTGGCAGCGCTCGCCGAATCGGCGGCCCGCGGCGCCGGGAACAGCGGTGCGGACGACGCGCTGCTGGCCGCGATCCAGGCCGCTCAGCTTCTCGCCGACGCGCGCATCGCGGCGGGTCCGGCGCGGGCGGAATGCCTGCGCGCCGCCCAGCACTGTCTGCGCGCGGCGTCGCTGGCCACCCGGTTCGCCATCGTCGCGGCGGCCGACGACTGCCGCCGGCCGCGCTGACCGTTAGGCTCGCGGCATGGGCCGACCGGACTCCGCGACCGCGAAAAGGGCACGCGTGACAGAACTCGCCGAAGCGCTGCCGGAAGTGCTGAGCAAGGGCGAGCAGCATGTCGCGTTCTCGGTGCGCGGGAAGAACTTCGCGTACTTCCTCGACGACCACCACGGCGACGGCAAGATCGCGATCGCGTGCAAAGCCGCGCCGGGCGCGCAGGCCGAGCTGATCGAGCAGGAGGGGGAGCGGTTCTACGCGCCCGCGTACCTCGGCTCCCGCGGCTGGGTGGCCCTCGACCTGGAAGCGGGCAAGGTCGACTGGGCCGAGGTGCGCACCATGCTCACCGACGCCTACCGGCTGCTGGCGCCGAAGAAGCTGTCGGCGCAGCTCGACCAGTAGTCCCCGGGCGGGCGCATATCGGTCCGGCAGCTCCCGGTCAGTAGCCCGGCGGCGCCTCGAATCCGCCGGTCACCCGCTCCACGATCCGGGCCACCGCGAGCCCCGTGCGGTCGTGCCACCGCGGCGCGATCACCTGCACCCCGAACGGGAGCCCGGCGGCGCTGCGGCCGAGCGGCACGGTCGTCGCGGGCAGGCCGGACAGGCTCGCCGGGGTCGCCCAGGCCATCTGGGCCAGGTACGGCGCCTTCCGGCCGTTGACCTCGAGTTCCCGGGAAAGCGGGGTTCCCGCCGTCTGGTGGGGGAAGGCGGTCAGCGGCGCCGCGGGCGTCAGCACGGCGTCCGCCTCGGCGAACACCGAAGCCCATCCGGCGGTGATCCGGGCGCGCTGCTCGTCGAGGTCCTGCCATTCCCGGTAGCTGAGCGTCACGGCGCGGCCCAATTCGACCGCCGGGCGGCGATCCTCGGGTGCCGCCCGGCGGGCGATCCGCCCCAGCCGCCGGAAAACGGGTTCCGGGAAGCTCTGGGCCAGGACCGCGAGCAGCAGCCGTGCGTAAGTCTGGTGGATCTCGTACAGCGGGCGCGGCGGCCGCACCTTGCGCTGCACCCGCACGCCGAGGCCGGCCAGCGCCTCGGCGAGATCGTCGAGGGCGGCCCGGATTTCCGGGTCGGTGCGCAGCGCCGGATGCTCGGGCCACACCGCCACGCGCAGTTCGCCGGGGCGCACCGCGGCGGCCGGGAGCGTTCCGCCGGGCACTCCGGCGAGGTCGGGGCCGACGAGCACGTCCAGGGCGAGTTCGAGGTCGGCCACGCACCGGGCCATCGGGCCGGGCGAGCCCAGCGGCGGAACGGCGAGGGAGCCGGGCGCGCCGGGGATGTGCCCGCGCGCGGGGATCGCGCCCCAGGTCGGGAGGTGGCCGCAGACCCCGCAGAAGTGGGCGGGGGAGCGGATCGACCCGGCGACGTCGCTGCCCAGTTCCAGCGGCGTGAGCCCGGCGGCCAGCGCGGCGGCCGAACCCCCGGACGACCCGCCGGGAGTCCGGGCGAGGTCCCACGGATTGCCGGTGGCGCCGTAGACGTCGTTGTAGGACTGGAAATCCCCGGCGTAAAGCGGCGCGTTGGTCTTGCCGAACACGACGGCCCCGGCGGCCCGCAGCCGGGCCACCGCGTCCGCGTCCCGGTCGGGCAGGTGCCCGGCCAGTTCCGGGGCTCCGGCCGCGGTGACCAGACCGGCGGTCTCGAACGTGTCCTTCACGGTCATCGGGAGCCCGTGCAGCGGCCCGAGCCGGATTCCGCGGGCGGCGGCCGCGTCGGCGGCCTCCGCCTGCGCCCTGGCACCGGCGACGTCGAGCGCGACCACGGCGTTCAGCGCCGGATTGTGCTCCTTCACCCGGCCCAGGAAGTACTCCAGCGCGGCGGAGCTGCTGACGCGTCCGACGGCCAGGTCGGCGACCAGCCCGGTCGCGGTCGTGCGCACCGGCTCAGTTCGCGACGAGGGCGAACAGCACCGGGTCGACCGGCGACTCCGAGCCGCCCGCGTACTGGCCGGCGATCCGGAGCCCGGCTTCGGCGAACAGGTCGCGATACTGGTCGACAGTGCGCTCCCGCCCGCCGACGGTCACCAGCATGCGCAGGTCCAGCGCGGTCATCGCGAACCGGTTCCCCGGCGTCACCGGAGCCTGCATGACCAGCACCGTGCCGTGCGATCCGGCCGCTTCCGCGCACCGGCGCAGCAGCGCGACCGCGCGGTCGTGCGGCTCCTGGTGGACGATCAGCGAGAGCAGGTAGGCGTCGGCGCCTTCCGGCAGCGGGTCGAAGTAGCTGCCCGGAGCGCTGCTCACGCGGTCGCCCAGCCCCGCGTCGCCGAGCGATTGTTCCGCCCTGGCCACGATTTCCGGCAGGTCGACGAGGGTCGCCCGCAAGTGCCCGAAGGCGAGCAGCAGCCGCCGCAGCACCGCGCCGTGCCCGCAGCCGACGTCCACCACGTGCTTCGCCGACGCCCAGTCGAACCCGCCGGCCACCGTCGGCTCGGACCACGCGCCGAACATTTCGTGCAGGTGCTCGAAGCCCGCCACCAGTTCCGGATGCGCGACCGTGTCCGTCCACAGTGGAGCACCGAAGGTGTTCTGGTACCCCGGTTCCCCGGTGCGCACCGAGTGCAGCAGGTTGGCGCAGGACGAATCGCTGCGCCCGACGAAGGTTTCCAGGTCGAGGGTGGCCCGCAGCCCGGCCGGGTGGTCGTCGCGCAGGATGGCGCCCGCTTCGGTGACCCGGTAGGAATCCCCGTCGGCGGCGAAAAGGCCGGTGACGCAAAGGTGGTCCAGCAGCCGTGCGAGCGCGGAGGGATCGGCGCCGGCCGCTTCGGCGAGCGCGGCGGCGTCGCGGGAGCCGTCGCCGATCAGGTCGGCGAGGCGCAGGGTCGCCGCGCAGCGCACGGCGAACGGCGTGACCACGTCGGTCAGCGCGGGGAAATTCACCGCCGGGGCCTCCTCGGACGCGGCGGCACTCTGCTCGGTCGTCGACATGACACCTCGGTTTCGGCGCGGGAAAACGGGAACTGGCAAGCGAAAGAGCGGGGACCAGGATGGGGCCAGCGTATCGGCGGGGCCGCCCGACTGGGGACAATCGGCAGTTGCACACCGCGCGGTTTTCCGGGGGCGGGCGGGTGTTCTACCTTCAGCACCGGTTGTTTGTCGCGGTTCGCGTCCGGCCGCGCCCCTGCAGAGGAAGCGGAAACTCCATGACCTCAGTGCACACGTCCCCGGCCGGTGTCTCGGCCCCGCCCGGGCCGGCCGCGTCGAAATTCGGCCAGACCCGCAATTTCGTCCGGGACCCGATCGACTATCTCGACGGCCTGCACCGGCAATTCGGCGACATCTTCAAGGTGACGCTCGTCGGCATGCCGCCGATCGTCTACGTGGCGAACCCCGAGCTCGCCCGGCAAGTCTTCGCGACCGACCGCAGCGTCGGCGAGGCGGGCAAGACCCGGGCGGATTTCCTGCAGCGCATGGTCGGCGACAACTCGATCCTGGTCGAGGACGGCGAAAGCTGGCTGCGCCACCGGAAACTGCTCGGGTCCGCCTTCCACGCGCGCTATCTGCAGCGCTACCGCGAGCAGATCGCCGAGATCGCCGCGGAAGAGGTGGCGAAGTGGACCCTGGAACAGGAATTGGTGCTGCGGCCCCGGATGCAGGTGATCGCGCTGGACGTGCTGCTGCGCGTGGTGTTCGGCATCCACGACGTCGAGCGGGTCGCGCAGTTGCGCGAGATGCTGCCCCGGCTCACCGCGGCCGCGGCGCGGATGGAGACCGTCGCGTTCGTGCTGTCCCGCGCGGCCTGGACCGGCCTGGAGTCGATGCTGCGCAAGATCCCCGGCAGCGCGGCCGCGCGGTTCGCGGTGGCCAGGGCCGACGTCGACCGGATCCTCTACGACGAGATCGAGCGGCGCCGCGCCGCCCCGGACATCGCCGAGCGCACCGACCTCATGTCGCAGCTGCTGCGCGCGTCCGACGACGACGGCGAGAAGATGACCGATCTCGAACTGCGCGACGGGCTGATGACGTTGCTGGAGGCGGGATACGAGACCACCGCGACCGCGATGGCGTGGGTGTTCGAGCGGCTGGTGCGCCATCCCCAGGTGCACGACCGGCTCGTCGAGGAGGTCGACAAGGACGACAAGTACCTGGAAGCGGTGATCAACGAAACGCTGCGCACCCGCCCGATCGTCCCGGTCATGCCGCGCGCGCTGTCGGGCGACCTGGAGCTGGCCGGCTATCACATCCCGGCGGGCTGGTGGGTGGCGCCGTCGGTGCCGCTGCTGCACGGGCGCGAGGCGTCGTTCGACGACCCGGAGGTGTTCCGCCCGGAACGGTTCCTGGACGCGGACCTGCCGCGCGGGACGTTCCTGCCCTTCGGCGGCGGACGGCGGCACTGCCTCGGCGCGCAGTTCGCGATGCTGGAGATGAAGGCGGTGATCCCCGAGGTGATCAAGCGGGTCCGGCTGCGCACCCGGCCCGGTGCGCCGGACGAGCAGCAGCGCGGCTCGCACGTGCTGCTGACGCCGTCCGAAGGGTGTTTGGTGATTCCCGGAAAGCGGTGAGCACGCGACGAAAAAGGGGGACCCGCGCGCGGGTCCCCCTTTTTTCGCGCCCGGGTCAGCGCAGCGCGGCGGTCAGTTTCGCGGCCGGCGCGTCCGGTGCGGCGAGCATTCCTTCGGCGAGCACGCGGTACGAGCGCAGCAGCCCGCGGACCCACTCGCGGTCGAGCTGGTTGCGGTCGTAGGAGAGCCGGACGTCGAACCGGTCCTCGCGCGGGATCACGGTGAGGTTGAGCCCGAACCGGCTCAGGCCGTGGTCCGGGCGGAACGTGTCGATGCGCAGCCCGCCTCCGGCGTCGATCGGCGACCACGAACCGGGTTTGCGGTCCGGCAGCATCTGGAAGACCACCTCGTTGACGCGGCCCGGGGTCCGCTGCAACCGCGACATCGGCAGCATCTGGCAGGGCACCGCCTGGTGGGTGGTCGCGTCGAGCACGGTGCGGCGGGTGGCGGCGAGCAGGTCGGCGAACGGCCGGTCCGGCTCGACTTTCGCGCGCAGCACCAGCATGTTCGCGAAGAACCCGACGGTCGAGGTCACCTCGCGCCGGGTCCGGTTGGCGAAGAACGACGCCACCGCGAGGTCGTCCTGCCCGGTTTCGTGGTTCAGCAGCAGGTAGTACAGCGCCAGCAGCACCGAGAACAGCGTGTGCCGCCTCCGCTGCGAAAACTCGCGCAGCCCGGCGGCGGTCTCTGCGGACAGCGACAGGGTTTCCAGCCCGGGGGAGGGCCGGGGCGAGCCCTCCGGGGCCAGCCACGGCAGCGGGGCCAGCTTCATGCCGTCGAGCTGTTCGCACCAGAAATCCTGGTGAGCGCGCAGTTTCCCGGACTTCTCCTGTTCGGCCTGCCAGGTCGTGAAATCGGAGTACTGCCAGGACGGGGCTGCCGGGCGGCGGCCGCCCAGCAGCGCGATCAGGTCGGCGATCACGACTCCGCACGACCACGCGTCGGAGACGAGGTGGTGCATGTTCACGCACACCACGTGGTCTTCGCGGCCCAGCCGCCACCAGCTCGTGCGCACCGGCTCGCGGCCGGGTTCGAGGTCGGCCGCCTGTTCGGCGCGCAGCAGCGCGAGCATCTCCTCCTCGCCGCCGGAAACGTCCACAACGGACAGTGCGGGACGGACGACGCCGTCTTCGTGCACGTGCTGCAGGAGGTTCCGGCCGTCGCGGGAAAGCGTGGTGCGCAAGGCTTCGTGCCGGCGCGCCAGGTCGGCGAGCGCGCCGCGCAGCAGGTCGCCGGAGAGCTTTCCGGAAATCCGGAAGGTGGCGGGGCAGTTGACCGAGGAAGTCTCGGAACGGTAATGCTCGAGAAACCACACCAGCCGCTGGCCGATCGAGGCCGGGAAATGCGCAGTGCCCATTTCGCGGAGTCTAGCCGGAGCGCGCGGCGATTCCGGCGAAGTCGTTGCCCGCCAACCTGAACGCTTCATCGGCGGGCCGCGCGGTGGTACTGATGAGCTATGTCTGATGCCACGCCGGCCGGCCGGCGCACTTCCGTCCTCGTAGTCGGCGCGGGCTACGCCGGGCTGACCACCGCGCTTTTCCTCGCCTGGCGGGGAATCCGGGTCACGCTCGTCGAGCGCCATCCCGACACCTCGGTCCAGCCGAAGGCGTTCGGGATCGTGCACCGCAGCATGGAGCTGCTCCGCCAGATCCCCGGGCTGGCGGAGCGGATCGCGGCCGCGAACGTGCTCGATTTCGCCGCCGAGGCCACCATCACCATCGGGCGCGACCTGCGCGACGAGAACCAGTTCGAACTGCTCGTCGGCGGCGACGAGGTGATGAAGGAGCTGGCGTCGATGACGCCGGCCGCGTTCGGCGCGCTGCCCCAGTCGAAGATCGAGTCCGTGCTGCGCGCGACTGCCGAGGAGAACGGCGCGGAGCTGCTTTTCAGCCACCGCCTCGAATCCTTCGAGCAGGACGCCGAACAGGTGCGCGCGCGGGTGCGGGATCTGGGCTCCGGCGAGGAGTTCGCCGTCGAGGCCGACTACCTCGTCGCGGCCGACGGCTGGCAGGCCCCCGTGCGCGAGCAGCTCGGGATCGGCACACACGGGCTCGGCGAGCTGTGGCGGTGCCGCACCATCCTCTTCAACGCCGACCTCGACGAACTGCTCGCCGGGCGCAAGGCGCTGCTGACCTACATGCAGAACGAGCACTTCTCCGGCCTGTACTCGTATCTGGAGAACGCGATCGAGGTGTTCGGCGTCTCCGGCGCGCACCTGCTCGGCGTGAACTACTACCCGGAGCGGGGCGACCGCGACGAAGACTTCACCGACGAGCGCTGCGTCGAGCTGATCCGCGTCGCGACCGCGACGCCGGACCTGGAGGTGGAGATCACCGACCAGTCGACGTTCGTGATCGCGCACCGGGTGGCCGACGAGATGCGCCGCGGCCGGGTGTTCCTGGCCGGCGACGCCGCGCACGTGATGCCGCAGACCGGCGGGCTCGGCGGCGCGACCGCGCTGCAGGACGGCCACGACCTCGCCTGGCGCCTCGCCGCGGTGCTGCACGGGCACGCCGGTCCGGCGCTGCTCGACGGGTACGCCGCGGAGCGGCAGGAGATCGGCGAGTCCACCGCGGACCGCCAGCTCGCCCGGCTCGCCGACCGGATGGCCCCGCACCTGCAGGGCAAATACCCGTTCCCGCCGGAGGTCCCGGCGCAGTGGGAGCACCTCGGCTACCGGGTCGCCTCGGCCGCGGTGCCCGGCGCGGAGCGCGGGCCGGAGACGCTGCTGGAGGACCCGGCGAAGGCGACCGCGGAGCCGGGCAGCCGGGCCCCGCACGTATTCGTGGACAAGGACGGCACGCGGATCTCCGTGCTGGACCTGACCGGGCGCGGGCACGTGCTGTTCGTCGGCTCGCCCGGTTCCGGCTGGCTCGCCGCGGCCAAGGAGGCCGCCCGGACGCTGGACGTGCCGCTGCCCGCTTACAGCCTCGGCGGGGACCTGACCGACGACACCGGGAGCATGCTGCGGCGCTACCGGCTCGAGCCCGGCGCAGCGGTGCTGGTGCGCCCGGACGGGTACGTCGCGTGGCGGGCGGACGAGGAGTCCGCGGACGCGGCGGCGGAGTTCGGCCGGGCATTGGCGACAGTGCTGGCCAGGACCGCCGCGGGCTGAGGAGGACGCGAAGTGGTGCGGATGGTCATCGTCGGCGCCGGGATCGCCGGTCTGTCCGCGGCGTTGTTCGCGGCCCGGCGCGGGCACGAGGTGGTGCTCGTGGAGCGCGACGCGGCGCGGCCCGAGGGCGGCGCGGACGAGGTGTTCGCGTCGTGGCGGCGGCCCGGCGTGCCGCAGTTCCGGCATTCGCACAAGTTCCTCGGCCGCGCGGTGGGCGTGCTGCTCGAAGAGGAACCGGCGCTGGTCGCCGAACTGCTGGAAGCGGGGGTCCGCAAGACCCCGGTGAACCGGTTCGACGCGGGCCGCGGCGAACCGGCCGAGTACGCGCTCGCCGCGCGCCGCCCGGTGTTCGAGGCGGTGTTGCGGCGAGCCGTCGAGCGCCGGGCGGGCGTGGAACTCGTGCTCGGGCGCCGGGTGACCGGCCTGCGGGCCGACCGGGGCGGCGACGGGTCGGTGCTGGTGCGCGGCGTCGAACTGGACGATGGCCGGAGGCTGGCGAGCGGCCTGGTGGTGGACGCGTCCGGGCGGCGGTCGCCGGTGCTGCGCCGGATGCTCGGCGCGCCGCTGCCGCCGGCGGAGGTGCAGCACTGCGGATTCGTGTACCTGAGCCGGCATTACCGGCTCAGCCCCGGGCGCGAGCTGCCGCCGATGGACCGGCCGCTGGCGTTGCACCTCGGCTACGCCGCGGCGCTGGTTTTCCCTGGTGACAACGACACGTTCTCCCTGTCGCTGACCTTCGCCACCGAAGACCGGCTGCGGCACGCGCTGCGCGATCCGCGGGTGTGGGACCGGTTCGTCGCCGCGGTGCCGCACACCGCGCGCTGGGCCGAACGCGGTGTGCCGCGCGGCGGGGTGGACGCCATGTCCGGCATCGACAACCGCTGGCAGCGGATGCCCGCCGCGGACGGTCCGGCGATCGGCGGGCTGGTTTCGATCGGCGATGCCGCGATCCAGACGAATCCCACCTACGGCCGCGGCGCGGCGATGGCGTTGATGCACGCGCAGCAGCTGGCGCGGAGCGCGGGGGAGGCGGAAGACGATCCGGCCGGCTACGTCGCCGGGTTCGCCGCGTGGACCGAACGGCATCTCGGCGTGTGGTTCCGCGCGCAGCTGGCCGCGGACCGGACCGGCGTCGCCAAGATCGAGGCCGGGCTGCGCGGCGCCCGGCACGAGGACGCGCGCGATCCGTTCGCCCGGCTGATGGCGGGCATGGAGGCGATGGCGAGCGAGGACGAGGTCGTGGGGCGGGGGCTGGGCCGGATGGCGCATCTGCTGATCACCCCGGCCCAGCTGCTGTCGGACCGGGAAGTCGTCCGCCGGGTCACCCGCAGGCTGGGCGAGACGGCCGTGCCGGAACCGCGCGCGCAAGGGCCGAGCAGGGCGGAATTCGAATCGCTGGTCGCCTGCTGAGGGCGGCCGCCGGGAAGGACGGCAGCGTGCGCACTGACGAACCGGCGGGGTGCCCGTTCACCTCCGCCGCCGACGAGGACTTCGACCCGTTCCGCGGCGCCTACCACGAGGATCCGGCGGAGGCGCTCGCCGCAGCGCGCGCCGGACGACCGGTGTTTTACAGCCCGCGCATCGACCACTGGATCGTGACCCGCTACGCCGACGTGCAGCGCGTTTTCGCCGACGCCGCGACCTTTTCCGCGGCCAACGCGATGGATTCGATCCGGCCGCCGGGCCGGCGCGCGCTGCGGGCGCTGGTGCGGCACCGATTCGCCGGAGCCCCGGTGCTGGCGGTGGAGGACGAGCCGGGGCACCGGCGGCGCCGCCGCGCGCTGGCGCGGCCGTTCACCCGGGCGCGGGTGCGCGCGTGGGAGCCGCGGATCCGGGAACTCGCCGCCGCGCACATCGACCGGTTCGCCGGGCGCGGGCACGCCGATTTGATGGCGGAGCTGCTGTGGCCGGTGCCGTCGCACGTGATTCTGGCGTTCATGGGGATTCCCGCCGAGGACATCCCGCGGGTGCACGAGTTTTCCGTGTCGCAGGCCCGGTTCACCTGGGGCGAGCCCACCGAGGAGGAACAGGAGCGGTCGGCGGACGCGCTGGGCCGGTATTGGGAGTACACCGGCGGATTCGTGGCCCGGCTGCGCGAACAACGCTTTCCGCCGGGCTGGATCGGCCACGCGGTGCGCGCGCAGCGGCGCGATCCCGAGCTGTTCTCCGACAACTACCTGCGTTCCTTGGTGCTCAACGGATCGACCGCCGCGCACGAAACGACTTCGGGGGCCGCGGCGCACGCGGTGCGCGAGCTGTCGGCCCGGCCCAGTCTCTGGGCCGCCGTGGCCGAGGATCCGCAACTGGCCGCCGACGCGGTGGAGGAGTCGCTGCGCTACCGGCCCGCGGTGGTGTCCTGGCGGCACCGGGCCCGGCACGCCACGACCCTCGGCGGCGTGGACCTGCCCGCCGGGGCGAACCTGCTGCTCGTCACGGCGTCGGCGAACCGGGACGAGCGGGCCTTCGACCGGCCCGGCGAATTCGACCCGCACCGCCCCGATGCCCGGCGGCACCTGACTTTCGGCGACGGCGACCACGTGTGCCTCGGTGCGCACCTCGCCCGGCTCCAGGTGCGCGTGCTCGTCGAAGAGCTCGCCCGCCGCTTCCCGGACCTGCGCCTCGAACCGGCGGGCGCGGACGCGTACGTGCCCAACACGTCGTTCCGCACCCCGGTGCGGCTGCCCGCGCGATGGTCGGTCGCACGCCCTGTCCCGGCCCCGTCCGGGACTCTAAAATCGTTGCCATGACTGAGAAATCTTCCTTCTTCCCGTGTCTGCTCTACCGGGACGCCGCGGCCGCGATCGACTGGCTCAAGGAGACCTTCGGGTTCACCGAGAACTTCCGCGTGCCAGGCCCGGACGGCAGCGTCGTGCACGCCGAACTGGGCTGGCGCGGCGACACCGTGATGGTCAACTCGGCGGGCGACGGGCCGCGGCTGGCGACCGAGATCGGCCAGGCGGGCACGTACCTGGTGGTCGACGACCCGGACGCGCACCACGCCCGCGCGGCGGCCGCCGGCGCGGAGATCGTGCGCGAACTGAAAGACGAGGACTTCGGCGCGTCCCGCGGCTACGCGGCGCGCGACCCGGAGGGCAACGTGTGGGTGATCGGCACCTACCAGCCGGGCACGGTGCCGGTTCCGCCGCCTGCGTGACCGGCTGCCGGGCGGGCCGGTCAGAGCCGGTCCGCCCGCTCCCGCACCGCGGTGCCGAGCATCTGCTGCCCGGCCGAGGCCAGCAGCCTGCCGTCGCGGGTCCACACCGAGCCGCGGCCGTGGAACGTCCCGCGGTGCGCGGCGGTGCCGGTCGTTTCCACCAGCAGCCAGTCGCTGTCCGAGCCAGCCCCGTGGAACGCGACGTACAGGTCGAGGCTCGGGGCGAACAGCACCGTTTCCCGTTCGGGGAACGCGTTCATCACCGCGGGCCATTGCAGGCTGTCGAGCAGGATCACCGAGCGGCCGGCGTCGACCCAGCAGTCGTCGAAGCACCGGCGCGGCTCGAACCGGGCCCAGCAGCGCACCCGGGGTTCTCGTTCCGCGCCGCCGGTGCGCCCGGAAAGCTCCCGCAGGGTCACGTTCCCGTGCCAGGCCGGGACTCCGCGTCCCTCGGCGGCGAGATGGGTGCGCAGATCGGGCACGCCGTCCGGTCCCGGAACAGACGGGGCGGGCGTCCAGTCGGCGTTAGGCCCGGACAGGCCGGACTGCGCCGCCCAGACCAGCGCTTCCAGCACCGGACGGTCCGTTCCCTGCTCCATCCGCACCCGCACGGCGGTCGCGCGCCGCGAGGCCCGCAGCACCTCCGCCCGCACGTGCACCGGCCCGAATCTAGGCCGGGCGAGGAACTGGCAGGACAGGCTGAGCGGCTGCGCCGGCCCGGCGTGCGCGGCCGCCGCGCGCAACGCGATCGCCGCCAGGTATCCGCCGTTCGGGCCCATCAGGTCCCAGTCGCGGCTCAGCTCCGCCTGAAAGGTGTTCTCGCCCAGCGCGGTGAGCGCGGTGTCCTCAGCCAGGTCTCCCACGCGTCACTCCGTCGCCGCGGGGGCCTGTTCCGCGGGCGCCGCCTGGCGGGCGCGGCCCGGCATCAGGAACGCCACCAGCGTCCCGGCGAGCAGCAGCGCGCAGCCGACGAGCATCGCCCGGGTGTACCCGGCGGTGAGCGTCTCGGCCGCCGGACCGGTCCGGCCCGCGGTGGTGGTCGCGGCGACCGCGGTGAGCACGGCGAGCCCGAGCGCGCCGCCGAACTGGCGCGTGGTGGAGATAATCCCGGACGCGAGGCCCGCCTCCGCCGGTTCGATCCCGGCCGTCGCCGCCGCGGTGATCGGCACCATCACCAGTCCCATCCCGAGCCCGATGGCGAGAGTCGGCCCGAGCAGGTCGGCCGCGAAGCCGCCGTCGGCGGGGCACTGGGCCAGCCAGGCCATGCCCGCGGTCGCGACCAGCCCGCCCGCGATGAGCAGCGGTTTCGGACCGCGCGCGGGCAGCAGTTTGGTGGAAATCCCGGTGCCCGCCGCGATAGTCACGGACATGGGCAGGAACGCGAGGCCGGCCTGCAGCGCGTCGTAATTGAAAACCCGTTGCAGCAGAAGCGAAACGAAGTAGAACACGGCCACCGTGGCGGCCCCGCCGAGCGCGGCGAACAGGTTGGCCGGCCCGACGTTCCCGCGCCGGAAGATGCCCAGCGGCACGATCGGCCGCGGCACCCGGGTCTCGGCGACCGCGAACGCCGCGAGCAGCAGCACGCCCGCCAGGAGCGGGACGAGCACCGCGGGCGAACCCCACGCGTGCCCCTCGAGCTGGGTGACCCCGAGGATGACGGCCGCGAGCCCCGCGGTGACGGTGACCGCGCCGGCGAAATCCGGTTTGCCCCGGTCCCGTCCGGGGGCGAACTCGGTGAGCGACCCGAGGGCGAGCAGCAGGATGACCGCGCCGAGCGGCACGTTCACGAACAGCACCCATTGCCAGCCCGCCGCGTCGGTGAGGAGGCCGCCGATCACCGAGCCGACCGCGCCGCCCGCCGCCGAGGTCGCGCTCCAGACGCCGATCGCTTTGGTGCGCCAGGCCGGATCGGCGAACCCGGTGGTGACCACGGTGAGCGTGGCCGGGGCGAGGACCGCGCCGCCGAGGCCCTGCACCGCCCGGGCGACGACCAGCCACGTGCCGTTCTGCGCGAAACCGCCGAAGAGGCTCGCCGCGATGAAAAGCACGAGCCCGCACAGGAACATCCGGCGGCGGCCGAACAGATCGGCGAACCGGCCGCCGAGCAGGAGGAAACCGGCGAAGGCGACGGTGTAGGCGTTGACCACCCACTGCAGGCCCGCCGGGCTGAGCCCGAGACTGTCGCGCATGCTCGGCAGCGCCACGTTCACGATGGACACGTCCAGCACGACCATCAGCTGGGCGAGGCACGCGACTGCGAGCACGGCGCCGTTGCGCGCGGGTTTCCCCGCGGGCGTCCCTCCGCTTTCGACCATGACAGTCCCTCCAGGGAAGATCGGCTTGCCATATAGTGGCGGCGGAGCCAGTGCCGCCGCAACAGACGACCGGGGGATCGCCATGGCAGACAACGACAAGGCCGGATTCCGAGGAATCGGCCCGTATTTGTACTACGAGAACGCCGCGGCCGCGCTGGAGTGGCTGGCCGAAGTGTTCGGGTTCGCCGAGGTCGCGCGGTACGCCGACGAGAGCGGAGTGGTGCGCGAAGCCGAAATGCGGGCGGGCGACGCGCAGATCTCCTTGCACGGCGCGGATCCGGGCTATTGGGCCGCCCAGGGCGTGCCCGGCCCGGTGGGGCACATGTGCATTGTGTACGTCGACAATGTGGACGCGCAGTGGGAACGGATCCGGGCGGCCGGCGTGGACGGGGTCGCTCCGGAGGACAAGCCTTACGGCGCGCGGATCGCGATGGTCACCGATCCCGGCGGGCACCAATGGACGTTCTGGCAGCACCTGAGCGACGACGTCGAACTGGACGAGGGCTGGAGCGAGATCAAGGCCGAGCCACCCGGGCTTTGAGGCGCTCCGCGGTCGCGGCGGAGAGCACGCGGAACCGCGCTTGCGCGTGCGTGCACTCGCGCGCCGAGTCGTCGGTGATCATCGCTTCGGCGCGCACTTCCCCGGTGTCACGGGCGAGCACGGCGGCCCGGACGGAGTAGCCCGACCCGATGCGCAAGGGCCGCCGGAAGTCCGTCGTCATCGAGGCGGCCACGGCGAAATCGCCCGTTTCGCTCACCACCGCCCAGGCCATCGCCTCGTTCAGCACCGCGAGCGCGATCCCGCCGTGCACGAAGGTCGGCGCGCCGGACTGGCCCTCGCCGAAGCTGAACCGGGCGTGCACCTCCTTCGCGACGTCGTCGTAGTCGAAGGGGATGCGCAGCCCGGATTCGTTGGTGGGACTGCAGACGAAGCAATGCGTTTCCCGATGCGTCGTCCCGGTGAGCCGGTGCACCGTCATGGCCGGGCCTCCCGCAGCAGCCGTTTCTTGTCGATTTTCTGCGCGCCGGTCATCGGCAGTTCGGCGACGACGTCCAGCCGGTCCGGCAGTTTGTAGGCCGCCGCGCCCTGTTCGTGCAGAAAGGTGCGCAGCTCTTCGAGTTTCGGCGGCACCGCGGCGGGCACGACGAACGCGCGGATGCGCTCGCCGAGGCCGGGGTCCGGTTCCGCGACCACCGCCGCCGTCGCCACGCCGGGGTGGCGTTCCAGCAGCGCTTCCAGTTCCTGCGCGCCGACTTTCTCGCCGCCGCGGTTGACGATGTCCTTGATCCGTCCGGTCACCTGCAGTTCGCCGCGCGGGGTAAGCCGCACCAAGTCGCCGGTGCGGAAGAATCCGTCGGGAGTGAAGGACCGCGCGTTGTGCGCGTCGGCCCGGTAGTAGCCGCGCAGCGTGCACGGTCCGCGGTAGAGCAGTTCGCCCTCTTCGCCTGCTGCGACGGCGTTTCCATCTTCGTCGAGCACCATCAGCTCGTCCGCGGCGAACAGGGGAGTGCCTTGGGTGGTGGCGACGGTGTCCGCGGGGGCGTCGAGGCGGGTGCAGCACAGCACTCCCTCGGCCATCCCGAACCACTGGGTGATCCGGCATCCGGCGTCCGTCATCTCCCGCGCGAGCTCCGGGCGCAGCGCGGCTCCGCCGACCTCAAGCAGGACCTTTTTCAGGTCGGCCCCGAACAGCGGGGCGAGCTCGAACCACACCGGCAGCAGCGACGGCATGAGCGTCGTCAGCGTCACGCCTTCGGCTTCGATCAGCGGCAACGCGTCGTCGGGGCTCGGCGTCGGGCTGAGCACGACGCGCCCGCCCGCGCGCAGGGTGCCGAGCACGCCCGGACAGCCCAGCGCGGCGTTGTGGCCGGCTGGCAGCGCCGCGAGGTACACGCTGTTTTGGTCCACCAAAAGCACTTCGGCGCAGGCGCGCAGCTGGCAGACGTAGTCGTCGTGGGTTCGGGGGATCAGCTTCGGCACGTCGGTCGTGCCGCCGGACAGCAGCAGGAACGCCACGTCCTCGCCGCGCGGCGAAGGCAGCGGTCGCGGCGGGGCGGACAAGTCGGCGAGGCGGCGGTGCTCGCCCGGATCTCCGTCTGTCACGACGAATTCGAGGTCCGGGGCGTTCGCGGCGACCTCTCGGGCCAACGCCCGGTAGTCGAATCCGCCGTGCTCGGCCGGCCCGAAATACGCGCGGGCGCCGGTGAGTTCGGCGAAGCTGCCGATTTCCAGTGCGCGATGCGCGGGCAGGGCGAACACCGGCACGACGCCCAGCCGGAACAACGCCAGAGTGACCTCGACGAACGCGACGGTGTTGGACAACTGCACGATGGCCCGGTCCCCGGGGCACAGTCCGAGTTCGGCGAGCCCGGCAGCCAGTTCGTCGGCACGCCGGTCGAGTTCGGCGTACCCGACGCGGCGTTCGCCGCTGACGATCGCGGTCCTCGTGCCGTCGGCGCGGGCCCAGTTCCGCCCGAGTTCGGCGAGCGTCTCCCCGGTCCAGTAGCCCTCGGCACGGTACCGGGCGGCGAATTCCGGCGGCCACGGATGTGCTCCGGCAAGCATGGTCGTCCCCTTCCGGTCAGCCTGAGGTGATCGACTGCGGACGACCGCCAGTTGCACGCCCGGCCGCGCCGGCCTCGGCGCCGGGGGCGGTCCGGCCGAGGAACCACAGGTCGATGCCGCTGACCGTGACGGTGCGGTCGAGGTCCCAGCCGAGCGCGCGGTAGAAGCGGACGTTGGCCTCGGTGTCGGTCTCGCCCCAGGACGGGCTGCCGTCGGCGTCCATGATGGCGATCAGCGCGCGCATCAGGGATTCGCCGATGCCGCGGCCCTGGAACCGCGGTTCGACGCCGACCGGCCCGACGTGCCAGTGCGGCTCGGCGAGGTCGTGCAGCACGTAGTGGGCGCGCACGTAGTCGCCGATCGCCGGGTCGCCCGCCGAGGGCGCCGGCCCGGTCGTTATTTTCGCGGCGTCGCCGGGAAAAGTGCTGCCGATGCAGTGTCCCGGCGGGCTGGCCGCGGCGGTGCCGACGAGGCAGCCGCGGTAGAACGCGCCCAGTTGCGGGGGTGCCTGCCGGTGGAAGAACGCGGTCCACACCGCTTGCATCCCGGCCAGCCGGTCGAGCGGCTCGGCCCCGAACATCGCGTACGTGGTGGGGTTGTCGCGCATCGCACGGGCGGTGAGCCCGGCGGCGGCGAGCCGTTCGGTCTTGCGCAGGTCGCGGATTTCGAGCCGGGGAAGGTCGTCCGGCGGCGGCGGTTGCTGAGGCACCCCGCCACGGTAGAGCCGCCTCCCGCGTGCGGGCCAGCACTGTGCAAGCCGGGAAGACGTTCGCCCGCAACGGTTTCCGGCCGTTGACAGCCAGTGACCGGACTGTCACCGTTGATCTTTGCCGACAATGGCGGAATGTTGCCAAGTCACCGTCGGAATTCTCCATCGCCAACGTTTGTCCACAGTGGAAGGAGCTTGTTCCGCATGTTTCGCGATCGACAGAAATCCCTGCCCCTGCTGGTGAAGGCGGCCGCCCCGCTCGCCGCCGCGGCGGCAGCGCTCGCGCTCGCCGCGTCCCCCGCGTCGGCTGCCGGGCCCGCGGTTTCGGTGAGCCCGTCGACCGGTCTGTCGGACGGTCAGCAGGTAGCCGCCACCGGCACCGGCTTCCGCGCCGACACGGACACCTTCGTGGGCCAGTGCGCCACGGTCGGCTCGGAGATCCTGTGCGACAGCGACACGCTGACGCAGGTGAAGTCGGATTCCTCCGGGACCGTGAAGCACTCGCTCGCCGTGCACGCCACGTTCCAGGGCACCGACCCGGAGACCGGCAAACCGGTGAGCACGGTGGACTGCACGAAGGTCGCCTGCCGGATCGGCATCACCCAGGACCACCAGACCGGGGCCAGTGCCGAGATCTCGTTCAGCTGATTCCCGCTGTGGGGCGGGGGGTGGGGGTACAGCGCCCCCCCACCCGCCTCACCCTGGGACGGCGACCCTCGCTAACCGCGCGACCACCGCGGCACCCACGGGCGAGGCCG